>NZ_JBSGDP010000012.1:0-117261 GCF_053602435.1 Nocardia sp. NPDC004415 | reverse complement strand
CGGCGGGGGCTGCCTGGTGCGCTTTGGCGCCGCTTGGGCTTTCCCGGGGCCGCTGGGGGGCGCCACCCGGGATCGGCCCGGGCGGACTCAGCCGCGGATCTTGGCGACGACGGCGGCGACCGCGTCGTCGGCCGGGATCTCCTCGGCCTCACCGGTGAAGCGGTTGCGCAGTTCGACCTTGCCGTCGGCCCAGCCGCGGCCGATCACCAGGATCCACGGCATGCCGAGCAGTTCGGCGTCCTTGAACTTCACGCCGGGCGAGGCGGTGCGGTCGTCGAAGAGGACCTCGAGGCCCTGCTTGTCGAGACCGGCGACGACCTGCTCGGCGCCCTCACGGGCGGCGGCGTCCTTGTTGGCGATGACGACGTGCACGTCGAACGGGGCGATCTCGGCGGGCCAGCGCAGGCCCTTGTCGTCGTGCTGCTGCTCGGCGATCACCGCGACCAGGCGCGACACACCGACACCGTAGGAGCCCATGGTGAGCCGGACCGGCTTGCCGTTCTCGCCGAGCACGTCGACGTCGAAGGCGTCGGTGTACTTGCGGCCGAGCTGGAAGATGTGGCCGATCTCGATGCCACGGGCGGCCACCAGCGGACCGGCGCCGTCGGGCGAGGGATCGCCGTCGCGGACCTCGGCGGCCTCGATGGTGCCGTCGGGGGTGAAGTCGCGCCCGGCGACCAGGCCGACGACGTGCTTGCCCTGGGTGTCGGCGCCGGTGATCCAGGCGGTGCCCTCGACGACGCGGGGGTCGACCAGGTAGCGGACACCGTTGGCCTGCAGCGCCTTCGGGCCGATATAGCCCTTCACCAGGAAGGGGTTGGCGGCGAAGTCGGCGTCGGTGAGCAGTTCCACCTCGGCGGGCTCGACGGAGGCCTCGAGACGCTTGTCGTCGACCTCGCGGTCACCGGGGACGCCGATGCCGAGGATCTCGGTCTTGCCGTCCGGGTGGCGCAGCTTGACCATCACGTTCTTGAGCGTGTCGGCCGCGGTGACGGTGCGGTCGAGCACCTTCGCCTCGTTGGCCCAGTCGACCAGGGTGGCGATGGTGGGGGTGTTCGGGGTGTCGTACTCGACCGCGGCGGGCTGTCCCTCGATCGGCAGCGCCGCGGGGGCGGGAGTGACCACGGCCTCCACATTGGCGGCGTAGCCGGACTCGAGGCAGGTGACGTAGGTGTCCTCGCCGACGGGGCTCTGCGCGAGGAATTCCTCGGAGGCGCTGCCGCCCATGGCGCCGGAGGTGGCGGCCACGATCACGTACTCGACCCCGAGCCGCTCGAAGATGCGCTGGTAGGCGGCGCGGTGGGTGGCGTAGCTGGTGGCCAGACCGTCGTCGTCGAGGTCGAAGGAGTAGGAGTCCTTCATCACGAACTCGCGGCCGCGCAGGATGCCGGCGCGGGGGCGCTCCTCGTCGCGGTACTTGGCCTGGATCTGGTACAGCGTGACCGGCAGATCCTTGTAGGAGTTGTACTCGCCCTTGACGGTGAGCGCGAAGAGCTCCTCGTGGGTGGGGCCGAGCAGGTAGTCGCCGCCCTTGCGGTCCTGCAGGCGGAACAGGGCGTCGCCATATTCGGTCCACCGGTTGGTGGTCTCGTAGGGCTCGCGCGGCAGCAGCGCGGGCAGGGAGATCTCCTGGGCGCCGGTGGCGTCCATCTCCTGGCGCACCACGTCCTCGATGCGGCGCAGGGTGCGCAGACCCAGCGGCAGCCACGAGTACACGCCGGGGGCCACCCGGCGGACGTAGCCGGCACGGACGAGCAGTTTGTGGCTGGGCACCTCGGCGTCGGCGGGATCGTCTCGCAGGGTGCGCAGGAACAGGCGGGAGAGGCGGGTGATCACGGGTGCACAGCGTAGTCCCTGGTCCGGGCGCACTCACAACGGATTACCGCCGAGGCGGCCGGACAGCACCGCCGGCCCGGAAATCTCTCTGGATTACCCATTTCGAGTCGATGCCAATCAGCGGATAACAAAACGATTACGACGACACAATTCCGGAATACCGGACATTTATGTTCGTGAACAAGAATATTTCACTCGAAATACTTGCGAGAGGTCCGATATGACCGTCACGAATTCTCTGCCGAAGCGCTGCGCGGCCGTGCTCGCCGGCGCGGCGCTGGTGGGCGCCGCACTGGTCGGCTGTACCAGGACCGAGGTCGCCGAGCCCGGGCAGCTCCTCGAGAGCCTGCGCGAAAAGGGCAGCATCACGGTGGGTTTCGCGGGTGAGGCACCGTACTCGTTCGAGGAGGGTGGGCAGCTCACCGGCGCCACCGTGGCCCTGCACCGGGAGATCTTCGGCGCGCTCGGCATCGAGACCGTCGACGGCGTGCAGACCGAATTCGGCGCGCTCATCCCCGGCCTGCAGGCCAACCGATTCGACGCGGTGAGCGCGGGCATGTCGATCCTGCCGAAACGCTGTCAGCAGGCGGCGTTCAGCGAACCGGAATTCATGTACACCACCGCGCTGATGGTGAAACCCGGCAATCCGCTGAATCTCACCGACATGCAGTCCATCCAGTCCAGTGGCGCGAAGATGGCCGCGATGACCGGGGCCATCGAGTCCGACTACGCCGCCGCCCTCGGCATCGGCGCCACCCAGGTCGCCACCCCGCAGGACGGCATGGACGCGGTCACCTCCGGACGCGCCGACGTGTTCGCCCTCACGGCCATCTCGCTGAACTGGCTGAAGAACCACAATCCGGACGCCGCCGTCGACGTGACCCCCTCGTTCGTGGCGGTGATCGACGGCAAACCGCAGGTCGGCGCGGGTGGCACGGTGTTCCGCACCAGCGATCCGGACCTGCTGGCCGCCTACAACGCGGAGCTGGCGAAGATCACCGCCGACAAGGACCGCTACCTCTCGATCGTCGGGAAGTTCGGCTTCACCGAACGCGAACTGCCGAAGCCGGAGTACACGACGGCCAAGCTGTGCGAGGGCGAGATCTGACCCCCTGATGAGCTCTCTCGACGCGCTGCGCGATGCCCTCCCCGCGCTGGGTGAGGGCATCGTGGTGACGCTGGAACTGACCGTCGGCGGCGCGCTGCTCGCGTTCGTGCTGGCACTGGCACTGGGCACCACCGCGCGGGTGCGCAACCGCGCCGCGCGCGGCGGCGCCCGGGTGCTGATCGAGTTCTTCCGCGGCACCTCGCTGCTGGTGCAGATCTTCTGGTTGTTCTATGTGCTGCCGCTGCTGGGCTTCAAGCTGGACCCGGTGTTCTGCGGCATCCTGGCCCTGGGCCTGAACTACGGCGCCTATGGCGCCGAGGTGGTGCGCGGGGCGCTGAACGCGGTGCCGCGCGCCCAGTTCGAGGCGGCGGTCGCGCTGAATTTCGGTCCGTGGCAGCGGATGCGGCGGGTGCTGTTCCCGCAGGCGTGGGCGTTGATGCTGCCCTCGCTGACCAATCTGCTGGTGCACCTGCTCAAGGCCACCGCGCTGGCCTCCTACATCACCCTGCACGACCTCACCTACGAGATCGGCCAGTTGCGCCGGACCACCGGCGAGACACTGTTCTCCTTCGGTGTCGGGCTGGTGATCTATTTCGTGCTCGCCTACGCGCTCACCCTGGGCATGAATCTGCTCGAGACCAGGGCCAAGACCAAGCTCGGCCGCGGGACCTCGATCAAAGAAGTGCTGCGACTGGCACCCGACGAGACGAAGGCGGCGCCGTGACCGCGCAATGGAGCTGGGAGCGGGCCCGCGAGGCGCTGCCCGTGCTGTGGGACGGATTCCGGATCACCCTGCTGGCCACCGTGCTCGGTTTCGCGCTGGCCGCGGTGCTGGGTCTGGTGATCGCGATGATCCGCCGGTCGCTGCCGCGCGCGATCGCGGCACCGGTGCACGCGGTGAGCGAGTTCGTCCGGCTCACACCGCTGGTGGTGCAACTGCTGTTCGCCTACACGCTGTTCACGCAGTTCTCGGCGTTGCAGATCGGGGTGGTGGTGCTGGGCATCCACTATTCGAGTTATCTGGCCGAGGTGTACCGGGCCGGGATCGAGGCGGTGCCGCCGGGGCAGTGGGAGGCGGCCAGGGCGCTGTCGCTGCCGCCGCTGCGCACCTGGCGCGCGGTGGTGCTGCCGCAGGCGATCCGGGCGAGCCTGCCCGCGCTGGGCACCAACGCGGTCTCGATGTTCAAGGACACGCCGTTCCTGTTCGCCATCTCGGTGGTCGAACTGGTCACCGCCGCACAGCAATTCGGTGCCCGCAACTTCGCCTACCTGGAGGCGATCACGCTGGCCGGCGTGTTCTTCCTGGTCGCCAGCTACCCGACCTCCGTGCTGATCAGAAGACTGGAGAAGCGACTTGCCTACTACTGACGAGATGATCCGATTCGATCAGGTGGTCAAACGCTTCGGCGGCCTCACGGTGCTCGACCACCTCGATTTCAGCGTCCGGCGCGGCGAGAAGGTGACGCTGATCGGGCCCTCGGGCTCGGGCAAGACCACCATCCTGCGTCTGCTCATGACACTGGAGAAGATCACCGACGGCGTGATCTGGGTCGACGGCGCCCCACTCACCCACACCGAGCGGCGCGGAAAGCTGGTGCCCGCCACCGAGAAACAACTGCGCGCCGCGCGCACCAAGATCGGCATGGTGTTCCAGCAGTTCAACCTGTTCCCGAACATGACGGTGCTCGAGAACATCACCGAGGCGCCGATCCACGTGCTGGGCACGCCGAAGGCCGAGGCCCGCGCACGGGCCGAGCACCTGCTCGAGGTGGTCGGCCTGGCCGACAAGGCGCACGAGCATCCCACCCGGCTCTCGGGCGGGCAGCAGCAGCGGGTGGCCATCGCGCGCTGCTGTGCGATGGACCCGAAGGTCATGCTGCTCGACGAGGTGACCTCGGCGCTGGACCCGGAACTGGTCGGCGATGTGCTCGACGTGCTGCGCACCATCGCCGAGACCACCGACATCACCATGCTCATCGTCACCCACGAGATGCGCTTCGCCCGGGAGGTCTCCGACCGGGTGCTGATGTTCGACGGCGGGCGCATCGTCGAGCAGGGCCCGCCCGAGCAGATCTTCGGCTCCCCCACCAACGAGCGCACCCGCAAGTTCCTCGACGCGGTGCGCTGACCCGCGCCCCGGCGGCGCGCGGCCGCGCATTACCGTTGTCCCTCGTGCTGGTGCTGCTGCCTCCCTCCGAAACCAAATCCGACGGCGGATCGGGCGCGCCGCTGGACCTGGACGATCTGGCGATGCCGCAGCTCGGCGCGGTCCGCGACAAGCTGATCACCGAGGTCGTCCAGCTCGCCGCCGACCCGGCCGCGGCCGCGAAGGTGCTCGGTCTGGGCAAGGGCGCCGACGCGGAGATCGCACGCAATGCCGCCCTGCGCGTCTCCCCCACCCGGCCCGCGCTCGAGCGCTACACCGGCGTGCTCTACGACGCGCTGGACGCACGGTCGTTCACCAAGGCGCAGCGAGCCAAGGCGTACGCGCGGCTCGGTATCGGCTCGGCACTGTTCGGCGCGGTGCGCGCGAGCGATCCGATCCCGGCCTATCGGCTCTCCGGCGGGTCCAAACTGCCCGGCCTGCCGACGCTGTCGGCGGTGTGGCGTGAGGTCCTGCCCGACGCGCTCTACGCCGAGGCCGCGGGCGAGCTCGTCGTCGATCTGCGCTCGGGCACCTATCAGCAGCTCGGCCGGGTGCCCGGCGCCGTCACCGCCAATGTGCTCACCGAACACCCCGACGGCTCACGCACCGTGGTGAGCCACTTCAACAAGCATCACAAGGGACTGCTGGCCCGCGCCCTGGTACTGACCCGGGCCGAGCCCACCGATGTCCGCGGGGTGGCGCGGGTGGCGGACAAGGCCGGGTTGCGCACCGAGATCGCCTCGCCCACCGAACTTCTCATCCTCACCTAGACGCGTAGCCGGCCAGCAGCCCGGCGACGATGGCGGGCAGCCCGGCGCGGTGGGTGTCGCGGATGCCCAGTTCGGTCCAGCGATCGGCGACGGCCGCGATGTGCGGATACCTGCCCGTCGCCAGTTCGGCGACGGCCGCGTCGTCGTAGACCGGGGCGGCGCGTTCGCGACGCCGGGCGCTGTTCACCTGGATGATCAGGCTGCCGACGATGTAGCTCCAGATGGCCCGGTAGACGGCCACGCCCTGCTCCGGCGTGCAGCCTGCGTCGACGGCGGCGCCGATCATCTCGTCGACGAACCACAGTGCGGCCGGGGCGAACAGGTCGCCGGTGGTGAGCACCTCGACGATCCAGGCCCGCTCGGCGAGCAGCTCGTAGAGCAGCAGCGCGACCGCGGTGAGGCGCTCGCGCGGGTCGGCGGGCAGTTCCGGCCGGGAGATCTGCTCGGCGTGTTTCTCCAGGACGAGCAGCAGTAGCTGATCCTTGTCGCGCACATGGTGATACAGCGCCATCGGCGCGCTGTCGAGCTCGCTCGCGAGCCTGCGCATGGACAACTTCTCCGGACCTTCGGCCGCCAGGATGCGGTCGGCCGCGGCGATGATCGCCGCCACCGTCAGGCGCGGCGGCCTGCCGCCTTTCGCGCGGGGTTGCTGTGCGGGCATCCGGTCATCCTTCCCTTTCCGATCCGGAGAACTCGAGCTATGGTTATCGTACGCGTACGAAAACGGTCGCGTTCGACGCAGGGAGAGCGATGGAAACCCTCGACACACCGATCTCGGCAGCCGCACCGGCCGGGCTGCTGCGACCACACCTGGCCGGGTTCACGGCAGTGGTGCTGTTGCAGGTCCTCGGCGCGGTCGCCGGGCTGGCCCCGCTGCTCGCGGTGGTGGAACTGGGCCGGGTCCTGTTGTCGCCCGGCCCGATCGACCACGGACACCTCTGGCTGGTCGTCGCGGTGGGCGCGGCCGGGCTGCTGGTCCGGTTGCTGGCCACCGCGGCGTCCTCGGGGATCGGGCACCTGCTCGACACCCGCGTGCAGCTGACCTTCCGGCGGCGCCTGGCGCAGCGGCTGGGCACGGTGCCGATCGGCTGGTTCGCCCGGCGGCGCACCGGCGAGCTGGCGAAGGTCGTCGGCGACGACGTCGCCGCGGTGCACCCGTTCATCGCCCACGCCCCCGGCGAGCTGGTCGCGGCGTTCGTGGTGCCGCTGGTCTCGCTGATCTACCTGCTCGGTATCGACTGGCGGCTCACGCTGATCACCCTGATCCCGGTGGCGCTGGCCATCGCCTTCGTCCCGCTCATGATGACCCCCGCGCGGCTGCGCGAACAGGCCGAATTCGACACCTCGATGGGCCGGATCGCCGACGCGGTGGTGGAGTTCGTCGAGGGCATCGCGGTGGTCAAGGCCTTCGGCGGCACCGGGCGCGCCCATCACCGGTTCCGCACCTCGGTGGACCGCTTCGTGCTGAGCTTCGCGCGCATGGTGCGCGGCCTGGCCGGACCCGCGGCTGCCATGCAGGTGGCGTTGTCGCCGCCGTTCGTGCTGCTGGTGGTCCTGGTGGGCGGTGCCGTCCTGATCACCGGCGGCTCGCTGGCCCCGGCGGATCTGCTGCCGTTCCTGCTGCTCGGACTCGGCCTGACCGCCCCGGTGGCGGCGCTGGGCCACGGCTTCGACGATCTCCAGGCCGCGCGCCGCGCGGTCGCGCGAATCCAGGAGGTGCTCGCCGTGGCACCGCTGCCCGAACCCGCGCACCCGGTCACCCCGGACGGTCACCGGGTGGAACTGCGCGATGTCCGCTTCGGTTACGACGCGGAGCACGAGGTGCTGCGCGGGGTCGATCTGGTCCTCGAACCCGGCACGGTGACCGCGCTCGTCGGCCCCTCCGGCAGCGGGAAATCCACTCTCGTACAACTGTTGCCGAGATTCTTCGACCCCTCGCACGGCAGCGTGCTGCTCGGCGGGGTCGATCTGCGGGAGCTGGGCAGCGCGGCCCTCTACGAGCGGGTCTCGTTCGTCTTCCAGGACACCACGCTGCTGCGCGCCTCGATCGCGGACAACATCGCGCTGGCCGCGCCCCGGGCGGGCCGGGACGAGGTGGTCCGCGCGGCCCGGCTGGCCAACATCCACGACCGGATCCTGGAACTGCCCCAGGGCTACGAGACGGTGCTCGGCGCGGGCACCGAGCTGTCCGGCGGTGAGGCGCAACGTGTCTCGCTGGCGCGGGCCCTGCTCGCCGACCGGCCGGTGCTGGTCCTGGACGAGGCCACCTCCTTCGCCGACCCGCAGACCGAACTCGGTGTGCGCCGGACGCTGGCCGCGCTGACCGGGCGGACCGTGCTGGTCATCGCGCATCGCCTCGAGACCATCGCCGACGCCGACACCGTGGCCGTCCTCGACGACGGCGTGATCGTCGAGCGCGGCCGGCCCGCCGACCTGCTGACGGCCGGCGGCCGGTTCGCCGCCGTCTGGCAAGCCCACCGCGCGGCGATCGCCGACGGTTCCGCCGACGACCCGCGAGGAGTCGATCTCCGATGATCCGGATGCTGTTGCGCGTGCTCGGTCCCGAGTACGCCCCACCCGTACGCCGCACGGTGGCCCTGATGACGATCACCGCCGTTGTGGAGGGCCTGTCCTACGCCCTGCTGGTGCCGATCCTCGCGGCCCTGTTCGGCCCCACGCCCGCCGAGGTCCGGCCCTGGCTGATCGCCTTCGGCGCCGCGGTCGCGGTCTACGCGGTGCTGCGCTACCTCAGCGACCGCGCCGGATTCCGGGTCGGCACCACGCTGCTGACCGGGATGTATCACCGGCTGGGCGAGCACCTGGGCCGGCTGCCGCTGGGCTGGTACAGCACCAGCCGGATCGGCGAGGTCTCGGTGTCGGCCAGCCGCGGCGTGCTGGACGCGATGGGTGTGCTCGCGCATCTGCTCGCCCCGTTCATCGGCGCCGCAGTCACCCCGGCCACGATCGTGCTGGTGCTGCTGGCCTACGACTGGCGTCTGGGCCTGGCCGCGCTGCTCGCCGCGCCACTGGTGGCGCTGATCTTCGTGCGGGCGGGCGCGGCGACCGCGGCCACCGATCGCGAACGGGCCGAACGCGATCACGAGGCCACCGCGCGCATCATCGAATACCTGCGGGCCCAGCCGGTCCTGCGGGCGGCCGGGCGCACCGGCGAGCGCTTCGATGTCCTCGACGACGCCCTGCGTGACATCGGCCGCGCGGCCCGGCGCTCCACCGTGGCGGCGCTGCCGGGCGTGGTGGGTCTGGCGCTGGCCGTGCAGGCGGCCTTCACCGTGCTGCTGGCGCTGGGCACCTATCTCGCGCTCGGCGGTGCGATCTCCCCGGCGGAGGTGCTGGCCGTGCTCGTGCTGGCGGCCCGCTGTGCCGACCCGCTGCTCGCGCTGGCGGACATGGGCGGCAAGTTGCGGGCCGCGCGCGGTGAGCTGACCCGGCTGGACGCGGTGCTGCGCACCGAACCGCTCCCCGAACCCGCCACACCGATCCGGCCGACCTGCCACGATCTGCGCTTCGAGGACGTCACCTTCCGGCACGGCGACCGCACCGTCGTCGACGAGCTGTCGCTGTCGATACCCGCCGGGCAGCGCGTCGCCGTCGTCGGGCCCTCCGGCGCGGGCAAGAGCACCCTGCTGCAACTGCTCGCGCGCTTCCACGACGTGGACGCGGGTGCGGTCCGCGTGGGCGGGGTGGACGTGCGCTCGATCGGCACCGAGGACCTGATGGCCCGCATCGCACTGGTCTTCCAGGATGTCTACCTGTTCGACGGCACCATCGAGGACAACGTGCGCCTCGGCCGTCCCGACGCGAGCGAGACCGAGGTGCGGGCCGCGGCGAGCGCCGCGCGTCTGGACGAGGTGATCGAGCGGCTGCCCGGTGGCTGGTCGGCGCAGGTCGGCGAGGGCGGCGCGCTGCTGTCCGGCGGTGAGCGCCAGCGCGTCTCGATCGCCCGTGCCCTGCTGAAGAACGCGCCCATCGTGCTGCTCGACGAGGTGACCTCGGCGCTGGACCCGGTCAACGAGGCCGCCGTCCAGCACGGCATCGAGCAACTCGCCGCGGGCCGCACGGTCGTGGCGGTGGCGCATCGGCTGCGCACCGCGCAGCGGGCCGACCACGTCGTGTTCCTCGACGGCGGCCGCATCGCCGAACAGGGCGGCCACGAGGAATTGCTGGCCCGGGGCGGGCGCTACGCGGAGTTCTGGAACATCGCCATGACCCCGGCCCGTTAGGCGCCCGCGCGCACCGGCGAGACCAGCTGCAGCAGATTGCCGCAACAGAATCTGCCCGCCTACGCGCGGAGATCGCCGGGTGACGCCCCGCGTGTCGGCCCGGCGGCCCGCGGATATCGGGATGCGGACCCGTCCGCGCATCGGCTAGAGTTGCCGACGCGGCCGAGGGGGAACAGATCACGAGCCGCTCGGGAACCATTCGTGCACAACGGCGTCGGGCCGTGCGCTGCACCGGGGAGGTGTGACATGACGAAGTTGAACCAGATCATCGCGGTCGAGAAGGGCGTCAAGACCGGCGCGGCCCGCGAGCTCGCGGACAAGCAGTCGCTGCTGGGCAAGCCCACGCTGCTGGCCGGGCTGGCGCGGACGTATCAGCCCAAGGACGAGGAGGGCGAGCAGCTGCCGCCGGAGTCCACCCGCGTGCAGGTGAAGTCCGAGCAGGTGCTGCGCGACACCGCGGCCACCCTCACCCGCCTGTTCGACGTGACCGCCACCAAGGACTGGGCCAACTGCGAGGCCAAGGCGGACGTGACCGTCGACGGCACCACCCTGCTGTCCGCGGTGCCGGTGTCGTATCTGCTGTTCCTGGACAAGCAGCTCACCGACCTGCTCGCCTTCGTCGCCCGCCTGCCGGTGCTCGACGCCGCGGAGAGCTGGTCGTTCGACGACTCCTCCGACACCTGGCGCACCGACGCCGTGCGCACCATCCGGACCAGGAAGGTGCCGCGCAACCACGTCAAGGCCGAGGCCACCGACAAGCACCCCGCGCAGGTCGAGGTGTACTACGAGGACATCGCGGTCGGCTACTGGACCACGGTCAAGTTCTCCGGCGCGCTGCCCGCCCGCCGCGTCAACGAGCTGTCCGCCCGCATCGACAAGTTGCGGCGCGCGGTGCAGTTCGCCCGCGAGGAGGCCAACGGCGCCGAGATCGCCGACCGCCGGGTCGGCGAGGTCGTCTTCGACTACCTGTTCGGCTGACCCCACAGACTCCCCTGCTGAGCACAGGGGAATGCGCGCGAGCGCAACACGCTCAGACTGAAGTTCAGCCTGAATCACACGGTGACAGTGCGGGTTCGAGTCCCGCCCCCGGCACAGGCCGGGGTAGCCCAAATGGCAGAGGCAGCCGTGCCGAATCTCAGACTCTCGCTCCAGTACGAGTATCCGCCATCCATCACCGCCCGGCGAGGAGAGGACGCCCGACGACGAACTGCCGGTTCGACTCCGGCCCTTGCAGCCAGTGCGAGGTGGTCCAATGGAACGACGCGTCGTGACAGACTGATCCGCTCCCGCACGCGCGGTGTGCGCATCGGATGGCAACCAGGGACCCGGGGTCTGGCTACGGCCCCGGGTTCCCCCAGGTATTCCCTTGGCAGCACGGGGGCAGCCCGATAATGTCGGGTGACATGGTGTCCTGGGGTCAGCTGATGTCGTTCGCGGGTCTGGCGTTCCTGATCGTCCTCGCGCCGGGGCCCAGTGTCTTGTTCACCATCAGCCGGGCGCTCACCACCGGGCGCCGTTCGGCACTGCTGACCGTGGTCGCCAACTCGGGCGGGGTGTACGCGCAGGTCGTCGCCGTGGCCTTCGGCTTGGGTGCGCTGGTGGTGGCCTCCGCGACGGCCTTCACCGTGATCAAGCTCGTCGGCGCGGGCTATCTGGTCTATCTCGGCGTCCAGGCGATCCGGCATCGCGGCAGCCTGTGGGAGTCGTTCCAGGCCGGGACTCCGCCGACTACCCGGGGGACCGTGGGGGTGCTGCGCGACGGGTTCGTCGTCGGGTTCGCCAATCCGAAGACCATCGTGTTCCTGGCGGCGCTGCTGCCCCAGTTCGTCGACCCGGCGCGCGGGGGCGTGCCGCAGCAGATGCTCGTCCTCGGGCTGTGCATCCCCGCCTTCGGCCTGATCCTCGACACGCTGTGGGCGCTGGCGGCCGGATCGGCGCGGACGTGGTTCGCGCGGTCGCCGCGCAGGCTCGCCGCGGTCGGTGGGTCGGGCGGGCTGGTCATGATCGGCCTGGGTGCCTCGCTGGCCCTGACCGGACGCACGGATTGAGCCGGGCGTCTCAGCCGGTGACGGCGGTGAGATCGGTGAGCTCGGCCGAGAGGTTCGCGCGCGCCTGCTCTTCGTAACGGTCGAAAGCCAGGTCGGTACGGAACAGGCGGGGCTGGCGGATCAGATTGCGCAGCACCGCGGCCCGGCCCGCCCGGAACAGGTCGTCGGGGACGTGGGCGTATTCGGCACGCACCGCGACGGCGTAGGCGGTGTAGTCCTCACGGGTACCGCCGAGCACGGACAGGTCGGCGTCGCAGAGCACGGCGCCGTTGGTGTCGCCCGCCTCGGGATCGTGACCGCGGGTGAGCACGACCAGCCGCACCACCTCGTCCACCAGTTCCGGTGCCGCGCCGAGCGATTCGAGGACATCACGGCCCAGATCGGCGCTGCGTTCCTCGTTGTCGGCCCGGTCGACGGCGTAGATCGCGTCGTGGAAGAACGCCGCGTACCGCACGGCGTCGGGATCGCTTGCGGCAGCGGCCAGCTCGTCGACGGCGGTGAGCACGGCGCTCAGGTGCGCGCGGGTGTGATATCGCCGGTGCGGCTCGGCGTAGCGGGCGATGATCCCGGCCCCGACAGCCGCGGCGTCGGGGCCGGCCAGCGAGGTCCAGCGGTCCAGCAGATCCAGCGACGGCAACGACATAGGCTCCAGTGTCGGGGCCGATCCCGGTGGCGGCAACCCCCTTTTCCCGGTGTATCCCCGCCACCGCGGCTACGGGCCCGCGCGAAACCCGTTGCCGCGGAGCCGGACCCGCAGGTTGCCGGACCGGCGGACACCGGGCGGAATGCGCCGGGTTCGTCATGTGTTCTCCACAGACGTGACCGATACCGCAGTGCTCTCCGACGAACTGAAGGCCTACCTCGACGACGAACGCGTGTACGCCACCGTCGCGACCGTGGGCGCCAACGGGCATCCGCACCTCACCGTGGTCTGGATCAAACGCGACGGCGAGGACCTGCTGTTCTCGACCACCGTCGCCCGCCAGCAGGCCAAGAACCTGGCGCGCGACCCCCGCGTCACCGTGATGGTGAACCCGCCGGACCGCCCGTTCCTCTACGCCGAGATCCGCGGCACCGCGACCACCACGCCCGACCCGGAGCGGGCGCTGCCGGACGAGATGTCGCTGAAGTACACCGGCAAGCCCTATCGCGAATTCAATCCGGCCGCCGAGCACGACGCCGAGCGGGTCATCGTGCGGATCAGCCCGCGCAAGGTCGCCGGACGGCTCTGAGCCGGGGTCAGGCCCGCTGCGCCTCGTCCTGGGCGTGCTGGGCCTGCACCAGCTGCTGCGGGGTGAAGCGCAGGGTCAGCGCGACGAGCGCGGCCAGCACCGCCAGCCCGGAGCAGACCAGCAGCACCAGCGTGTAGCCGCTGTTGAGGGCTTCGATCTGGGCCGGGGTCATGTCGGCGGCCTTGCCGTCGGTGCCGCCCAGCGACAGGGTGCGCGAGGCCGCGATCGGGCTGAGCAGACCGATCGCGATGGGGGTCGCCAGGTTCATGAACATCTGGCCGACCGCGGAGAGCGGGCCGATGTTCGCGGGCGGCACCCCCACCAGCACGCACAGCGGCGCGAGCACCATGGCCACGCCCACGCCGAAACCGATCACCAGCAGCAGCGGCAGCAGCGTGGTCAGGTACTGCACCTCGCGGTCGAGGGTCGACCCGAACAGCAGGCCCGCCGCGAGCACCGTGGCCGCACCGGCCAGCAGCCAGCGCGGCGCGATCAGCAGCGCCGCCTTGGACGCCACCGCGCCACCGGCGCCGATGCCGATGGTGAACGGGATCGAGGCGACACCGGCCTGCAGCGGGCTGTAGCCGAGCACGTTCTGCAGCAGCTGGGCGACGAAGAACGTCATCGCGCCCAGCACCGCGCCGGCCAGGAAGATCAGCACGAAGGTGGCGACCCGGTCGCGGGTGTCGAACAGCGACCACGGCAGCAGCGGATCGGACTGGCGGCGCTCGACCAGCACGAAGACGATCAGCAGCGCGAATCCGCCGATCAGCGAGCCGAGGATCACCGGGCTGTCCCAGCCCATGGCCGGGCCCTCGGTCGCGCCGAAGACGATGGTGGCGCAGGCCAGTGTGCCCAGCACGGCGCCCTTGATGTCCAGGGGCGTGCGGTGGTGGGCGGTGTCGGAGAGCTTGTAGACCGCGCCGAGCACGATGAGCGCGCCGATCGGCACATTGATCAGGAAGATCCAGCGCCAGGAGAACTCGGTGAGCGCGCCGCCGACGACCAGGCCGCCGACCGAGCCGATACCCACCATCGAGCCGACGATCGCGATGGCCTGGTTGCGCGCGGGCCCGGGCGCGAAGGTGGTCGCGACGAGGGCGAACGCGGTCGGTGCCGCGACGGCGGCCCCGGCGCCCTGCACGGCGCGCGCGACCAGCAGCATGGCCTCGCCGGTGGCCAGGCCACACGCCAGGGAGGCGGCGGTGAACAGCCCGACGCCGTAGATCAGCATGCGTTTGCGGCCGAACGCGTCACCGAGGCGGCCGCCGAGCAGCATCAGGCCCGCGAAGGTCAGGCCGTAGGAGGTCACCGTCCACGCGCTGCCCGAACTGGACAGCCCCATCTCCTCCTGCAGCCGCGGCAGCGCGAAGATCACGACGGTGCCGTCGAGCACGACCATGAGCTGCAGGCCGCTCAGTACGAGGATGGCGAGGCCGAAGGCCCGCTTCGTCACCGGATACTGCATCGTCGCAGCGGGTTTATCGAGCACAGCGAGGCAGTGTAGTTGGCGCCGCGGCAACGCGAGGGTGCGCGGCCCGCGAAGCTAGTCGAGGCCGAAGCCCGCCGTCGGGCCGATGACGATGATCGCGGGCGGCCGGATCTCCTCGGTCTTGACCGCCGCGGCCACCGTGCCCAGGTCCGCGCGCACCACGCGCTGGGTGCGCAGCGTGCCCTCCTGGATGATCGCGGCGGGGGTCTCGGCCGGGCGGCCGCCGTCGAGCAGGGCGGCGGCGAACTTGTCGATCCGCTCGACCGCCATCATCAGCACCAGGGTGCCGCGCAGCTTGGCCAGCGCGGGCCAGTCCACCAGCGAGTCCGGGTGGTCGGGGGCGACGTGCCCGCTGACGACGACGAACTCGTGGGTGACCCCGCGATGGGTCACCGGGATGCCCGCCGCGCCGGGCACCGAGATCGGGCTGGTGATGCCGGGGACGACCGTCACCGGGATACCGGCCTCGGCGCAGGCTTCCAGTTCCTCGTAGCCGCGCCCGAAGACATACGGGTCACCGCCCTTGAGCCGGACCACGAACTTGCCCGCCTTCGCGCCGTCGATCAGCGCCTGGTTGATCGCCTCCTGGGCCATGGACCGGCCGTAGGGGATCTTGGCGGCGTCGATGACCTCGACGTGCGGGCCGAGTTCGGCCAGCAGTTCCGGCGGTGCCAGCCGGTCGGCGATCACCAGGTCGGCGCGGGCCAGCAGCCTGCGGCCGCGCACGGTGATCAGGTCGGGATCACCGGGTCCGCCGCCGACCAGGGCGACACCCGGGATCACCGGCTCCGAATCGTCGGTCACCACACCCGATTGCAGCGCCTCGAGCAGGCCGTTGCGCACCGCGGCCGAGCGCCGGTGCGCACCACCGGCGAGCACGCCGAGGGTCAGTCCGTCGTAGCGGGCAGTGGCCGGGGTGACGGCGGTACCGTCGCGCGCGATGTCGGCGCGCACGCAGAACACCCGCTTGGCGGTGGCCTCGGCGACGACCGCGGCATTGGTCTCGGGCTCGTCGGTGCACGCCATCGCGTACCAGGCGCCGTCCAGATCGCCGTCGGCGTACGCGCGCAGTTCCACCGTGAGCTGGCCCGCCGTGGCCATCCCCTCGACCGCCGGGGTGACCGCGCGGCTGATCACGTGGACGTCGGCGCCGGAGGCGACCAGCAGGCCGAGCCTGCGCTGGGCGACGGTCCCGCCGCCGACCACGACCACTCTGCGCCCGCGCAGATCGAGCCCCACCAGGTAGTTCGGGTCCCCGGCGGGCTGGGTCGCTGCGGTGTCAGACGTGTTCGGCACAGTGTCCGAGCCTAGAGCCTGGCGCGCACGGCACCGAACGCACCCGCCGCATCGCCGGTGACGAAGCGGCCGGGCACCGCGGCCTGGCCTCAGCCGCCGACGTAGGGCGCGTTCTGCACCCAGCGGAATCCGGTGGCACGCAGGGGCATGCTCTCGTGGTCGAAGCGGGTCAGCGCCGCCGTGCCGGGAGCGCCGTCGAGTTCGCCGCGCAACAGCAGTCGATCGGCGGCCGGGCGGTCCCAGGTGTACACCGCGTACGGCTGCCCGGTGGGCAGTGTCACCGTGAGGGTGTGCGCCGCCGGGTCGACGACGGTGAGCACCGGCACGATTCCGCCGTCCATGTGCTGCACGGCCGAGCCCGCGGTGTCCACGATGAGGCGCTGCCAGCGCACCGGGTCGGTGGTCAGTGGCGGCAGGGTCCGGCCGTCGGCGGTGAACTCGGTGACCTCCCAGATGCCGTACAGCTCGGGTTTCGGTGCGCCACCACCGTATTCGTTCCAGCTCTGCACACCGATGTGCACCAGACCGGCGACGATCCACAGACACATCGCGAGCTGTGCCACCGTGGCCCAGCGGTTCGCCCGCGGCGAGGCGAACAGCGGAGGCTGGGTCATCGGCTCCGAAGCACGTTCCAGCACCAGCACATTCGCCAGCCTGCGCGCCTGCGGGGCGAGCAGCACCAGGCCCATCAGCAGCAGATGCCCCGACAGCATCTTCACCGGCACGTCGAAGGTCATGTTCAGCAGGAACACCTGGGCCATGCTGATCACCGCGAGCATGGCACCGGCCGTCGCGGTGCGCGACCAGAACAGCAGCACCCCGGCGAGCACCTCGGCGGCGCCGAGCGCGATCTCGTAGGCGGGCGACGAGCCGACCTGCGTCCACAGCATCGCCATCGGGCTCAGGTCACCGACGCGGGAGACCAGCGCGAGCAGGCCGGGTTCGGGCATCTGGGTCGGGATCAGTTTGGCGAAGCCGTAGAACAGCATCTGCCCGCCGACCGCGAGCCGCAGCCCGGTCAGCGCCCAGCTCGCCAGGCGCGGATAGGCGCGCCTGCGCCGGTCCAGGACCGACCACACCAGCGTGATCACCAGCGCGGCGATCAGGACCAGGCCCAGCTGGATCCAGATCGCGGCCATGTCACCGCTGCCGGTCAGCATCACTTCGGCGTCCACCCCGAAGACGTGCTCGCCGAGCCAGCGGCTCACCGGGTCCAGCGCGCGGATCTGCCACACCACGGCTTCCTCGGGCAGCAGGGTGGCCGCCCAGCCGGCGAAGACGAAGGTGATCTGCGCCATCCACAGACAGAACAGGCCCAGATAGGCCACAGTGAAACGGAACGCGACCAGCGTGACCGGATGCCAGGTGGGCGCCGGTGACGGCGGGTCCGTCAGGTCGTCGTGCGTGTGCTGCGCGGTCGCCGTGGTCAACCGGAACCTCCCCGTCGAGATCGATTGTTACCCAAGCTAATCGGTGGCGTCGCGGGGCGCCTCAGGGGAATCCCCCATCTTCCCCCTGTCAACCCTGAATCCCACTCACCGACGCCCGGCTTACATTCCGGCCGGTCTTGCGGTAGTCCGATATCGCAACGCGTTTCATCTCGCCGACAGGGGTATCTCACATATGTCCGACGATCCGGACCTCACCGCGCAGCAATCGCTCACGGTCACCGAGCGCGATCTCGACCAGCTCGCCGAGCAGTTGTCGCAGTGGCTGTCCGGCAGGGTCGGTGCGGACGCGCCGCCGGTGGTCAGCAATCTGAGCAAGCCGTCGACCGGCGGGATGTCGAGTACCACCATCCTCTTCGACGCCGCGTGGACGGTCGGCGGCGAGGCCGACGGCGGGTCCTTCGTGGCGCGGATGGCGCCCGAGGACGGTTCGTTCCCCGTGTTCCAGTCCTATGACCTGCCGTTGCAGTACCAGGTGATGTCGGGTGTGGCCGAGGCCGCCGACGTCGCGGTGCCGCCGCTGCGCTGGCTCGAACTCGACGAGTCGGTGTTCGGCACCCCGTTCTTCGTGATGGAGAAGGTCGAGGGCCGCGTGCCCGCCGACAATCCCCCCTACGTGTTCTTCGGCTGGGTCTTCGACGCCACGGTCGCCGAGCGCGCGCTGATCGCCGACGCCACCGTCGAGACCATCGCCCGGGTACACGCCATCGAGGAGGCCGCCGAGCGCTTTCCGCTGCTCGACGGCGAGGGCTCGGCGCTGCGCAGGCACTTCGAGGCCCAGCGCGCCTGGTACGCCTGGGCACTGACCGACGACGGCGTGCGCATCCCGCTGATCGAGCGCGCCTTCGACTGGCTCGAGGCGCACTGGCCCGCCGAGACCGGCCCCGAGGTGCTGAACTGGGGCGACGCGCGCCCCGGCAACATCCTGTTCGACGGCTTCACCCCGGCCGCCGTGCTGGACTGGGAGATGGCCACCCTGGGCCCGCGCGAACTGGATCTGGGCTGGGTGATCTTCATCCACCGCTTCTTCCAGGACATCGCCACCCGCTTCGACCAGCCGGGCCTGCCCGACTTCCTGCGCAAGGACGCGGTCGTCGCGAAATACGAAGAGCTGACCGGGCATACGGTCACCGACCTGGACTTCTACATCGTCTACGCCGCGCTGCGCCACGCCATCGTGATGGCGCGGATCAAGCGCCGCATGATCCACTTCGGTGAGGACACCGTGCCCGCCGAGCTCGACGACTACGTCATGCACCGGCTCAGCCTCGAGGCGCTGCTCGACGGCACCTACGAGTGGGACTGAAGGAGCACCTCATGAGCGCGATCATGCCCGTCCCGCTGGACGAGTACCCGGTCCATCAGACGCCGCTGTCGCTGGCGCGGGTGGCCACCAGCGACCGCAACTTCTACGACCGCTACTACTTCAACGCCTTCGACCCGGCCGGTGACACCATGCTCATCACCGGGTTCGGCGTGTACCCGAACCTGGGCGTGGTCGACGCCTTCGCCACCGCCCGCCAGGGCTACACCCAGCGCGCGGTGCGTTTCTCCGACGCGCTCACCTCGCGCGATCTGACCACCGCGGTCGGCGGCTACCGGATCGAGGTGATCGAGCCGCTGCGGAAGCTGCGGGTGGTCTGCGAGCACGAGGATCTCGGCTTCGACCTCACCTGGACCGGCGCGCAGCCCGCGGTGCAGGAGCAGCCGCATCTGATCCTGTCCGGCACGCGGCCGATCATCGAGGCTTCCCGCTTCGCCCAGCTGGGTTCCTGGGAGGGCACTCTCGCCGTCGACGGGCGCGACTACACCGTGGACCCGGCGGTCTGGACCGGCAGCCGGGACCGTTCCTGGGGCATCCGCCCCTCGGGTGAACCCGAACCGGCGGGGCGGCCCGCCGACGGCATGGGCGGGTTCTGGTGGCTGTACGCGCCGCTGCGCTTCGCCGAGTTCTCCATCGTGGTGATCGTGCAGGAGGAGCCCGACGGCACCCGCACGCTCAACAACGCCGTGCGGATCTGGAACGACGGCCGCAAGGAACAGCTCGGCTGGCCGCGCATGCACTGGACCTACGAATCCGGCACCCGCCACCCCAGGTCGGTGCGCCTGGATCTCACCACCGCCGACGGCAAGCCGCTCGAGGTGGAGATCGAATCGCGCCCGGGCATCGCCCTGCACGTCGGCTGCGGCTACGGCGCCGACCCGGACTGGACCCACGGTCGCTGGATGGGCGAGAACTGGTCGCTGTCGAGCTCCTACGACCTCACCGACCCCGCGATCATCGGCCGCACCCCCTACGGCGTGATCGACCACATCGGCTACGCCCGCTGCGGTGACGCCGAAGGCTGGGGCCTGTTCGAGCACGCCTCGATGGGCCGCCACGACCCCACCGGTTTCGCCGATTGGACCTCGGTCGCCCCCTGACGACCGGGTACTTCTCGTGTGAGAGGAAAGGCGCCGCCGCGACAACGAGGTCGCGGCGGCACCGATTTCCGTCGCGGGTTTCCCTAGGCGGCCGTGGCGAAGTCCGCCAGCAGCGACGGCACGGCGGCATCGAATCCGGCGACGTCGAGCATGCCCGCGTCGTCCGGGTCGGCGATGCTGAACTTCGTCGCCGTCATCCCGACAACCACCAGCTTGGCCCGCGGGTTCACCTCGCGGCGATACCGGGCCAGCGCCTGGTGCGGGTGCACCGTGCCCGCCCAGGTCTCGCTGTCGGTGTAGATCGAGAACACATCCACCTCGATGCCCTTGTCCAGCGCGTGCAGGATGGGCAGCGAGCAGTCGGTGCCCCCGAACGGCAGGCCCGAGACGGTGCGCACCGCGTCGTCGAGCCGCTGCCGCGGCGAGATCGCCAGCTGGGTCAGCCCCTCGGCGCCCCGCCAGCCCTTACCCGCCGAGGTGAACCCGACGATCTGGTGTCGCGACTCGGTGCGGGCGGTGACCAGCGCGAGCGCGGACGAGGCCTCCCGCGCGCTGAGCGGCAGGCCCGAGATCCGCACGCCCATCGAGCCGGAGACGTCGAGCGCCAGGAGGTGCCGCAGGCCGGTCGGTTCCACCGTGCCGAAGGCGGCGTAGAACGCGGCGTCGAGGGCGTCCACGACCGGGGCCGAGGGCGTCCAGGTGCCCGCGCCCCTGGCCGAACGCCCGCTCGCGTAGGTGCGCTGGGCGATCAGCACCGCGACCGGGTGCACACGGGCCGCGCGCAGCCGATCCGGGTCGGTCAGTTGCGCGCAGATCGCGGCCGTGCGCGGCGCGAGCGGGTCGAGCAGACCCAACCGGGTCAGGCGCGGCAGCTGACGCAGCAGCGCCGTCTGCGCAAGACCGTTGTCCAGCAACGCTTCCCACACCTCGGCCGAGTTCAGCGCGGCGTCCGGCAGCATCTCCCAGCTCAGCCGGTAGGCGCGAACCAGTTCGGGCACCTGCTCGACCGGCGCGTTCCGGGCGCGGTGGAAACCCTCGACGAGCGCGAGCCCGTCCAGCGCCGGGGTGCGGCCGCAGATCCAGTCGAACAGGCGGCGGCGCTCGTCCTCGGTGGTCGCCGGGTGCGCGAGCCGCAGCAGGTCGCGGTGCGACCAGCCCTCCCGCTGCCGGTACTTGACCACCTGGAAGGCCAGGGCGTCGACCGGCTTGTCGAGATACCAGTCGGCGACCGCGCGCCGCAACCCACGACCCCAGCCGCGGAACTGCTCGGCGTAGCCGGCGAACAGGAACAGGTGGGTGCCGGTGCGTGCGACCAGTGGCAGCGCGGCCAGGGCGGCACGGCGGCCCGCGAGGTCGCCGACCGAGGCCGCGGCGGCCAGCGCGAACAGCGCCGGGTTGGCCCGCGGCGCCCGGCCGGAGGTCGAGATCTCGACGATCTCGCGCACCAGCTCGGCGGTGTGCTCACGCGCGTATTCCAGGACGAATTCGGCATTGTCCGCGGTGAGCGCGGCGGCGGAGACGTAGTACGTTCCGGATTCCGTGCCGAGGGTGAGGAACCGGCGCACCCGTGCCCGAGGGGTGATCTCGAAGACGAAACCGCCCGCGTCGCCGAGTACCTGCCGAGTATCGGCGCGGGAGGTCTGCGGTGCGCCGCGAAGAGAGATGCGCGACAGAATGTTCATGGTTCCTCCGATACGTCGACCGGCATCGTGGTGTCGGCCCCGGGGCCCGAGGCATGGATGTGGTGGCCGAGCGGACGGACATGTGTATGTTCGGCCGGACAACGGAAATCGCTTTCCGCCGCGAGAGTTGAACCCGCTCGACCCGAAGGTCTTTACCGATAACCGACCGAGTCCGGTCCGTCCTGCTCAGCGACCGGGCAGCAGTGGCACGGCGGACGTGTGTGTTCCGACCGGAAAGGTGCTCTACCGGACTGAGCTACCGCCACCTCGCGATGGCGGGCGGGATTCGAACCCGCGGCATCCCCGTCTGAATCGGTAACCGATCGAATTCCGGTCCGCCGTGCGACTGCTGAACAGAACGGTACTGTGCGGCGCCGATCCTGCCGACCGAATTAATTCCGGCCCTCGCGCGCGGTCGCCGCGGCGACGACGATTCCGTCGACAACCGTTCTCGCGCAGACGAGTTCACCACCACCGGCGAGCAGGGCGGCCGCTTCGGCCACGCTCGCGGCTCCGATCGCCCGCGCGGTCCTGTCCGACCGGTGCCGCACCTCGACCTCGGCCAGCTGCGCCGGGGTGAAGGTCACCAGCGGCACTGCCAGGGTTTCGGCGACGGCGCGGAGACCGGCGTCCTCCGCACGCCGGTCGAGTGTCGCCACGACGACGATCCGGGCGTCGGTGATCACCGAGTGGATCGCGCGGAGGATGTGCGCCGCGCCGGTGCCGGGCCGGAGTCCGATGCCGACCGCCACCACCGGGGCGGTCGAATCGCTCGGCCCGCGGGTCCGTTCGCTGGGCGGCGGGCCGGTCACTGCCGACCGAAGCGCCGCGCGGCGTCGACGAATCGGGTGACGGCGTCGGGGTTTCCGGCGGGGTGGGTGTGCAGGTAGGAGGCGTGGACCTGGCGTGTCACGGCGCCTTCGGACATCGAGTCGGGGGCGCGCCAGCCCCAGGCGGCGGGTTCGGGGCCGGTGCGGACCAGGCGGGTGCGGTGGAATTCGTGGCCGCGGACGCGGGTGCCCGCCCGCCACAGGGCCGAGTCGTGCAGGGCGACGGCGTCGCGGTAGCCGAGGGTGAGACGGGGGCCGAATTCGGCGGTGGCGTCGAGGACTCCGGCCATGGGGTGGCCGTCGAGGGAGGTGGTCAGGTAGAGCAGGCCCGCGCATTCGGCGTGGATGGGCAGGTCGCGGGCGGCGGCGTCGGCGATCTGGGTGCGCAGCCGCTCGTTGGCCGAGAGGGCACCCGCGTGTTCCTCGGGGAAACCGCCGGGCAGGACCAATCCCGCGGTGCCCGAGGGGAGTTCGTCGTGCAGGGGATCGAAGACGGCCACCTCGGCGCCCGCGGCCAGCAGGAGTTCGCGGTGCTCGGCGTAGCCGAAGGTGAACGCGGGACCACCGGCCATGGCGATCACCGGCTTCCCGGCGGCATCGTCGGCGGGGTGGCCGGGGACGACGACCAGGGGCTTGGGTGGCTCGTGGAAGACCGGTGCCTCCAAAGTCGAGGTCGACGACAGGAATTCGTCGATCGCCGGGGCGCCCGCCACGACGGCCAGCGGCTTCGCGGGGTCGGCGCTCGCGGGCCCTTCCGCGACGGGTGGCGGTGCGGCGGGCGGGTGCGCGGCATCGGCCAGGGCGGCCAGCTCTGTCGCCGGGTCCCAGGCGGGGCCGTGGACCGAGCCGCCGGCGAGCGCGACGACGGCGGGCAGATCGACGTGGGCGGCCACGAGTTCGGTCATGGCGTCGACCGCGTCGACGGCGGCCCTGCCGTGTTCGACGGCGGGGATGAGGCCGAGATGACGGGAAGGCACCTCGAGTTCGGCCATGCGGGGCAGGGCGCCGAGGACCGGGAGACCGACCCGGTCGCAGGCGGCGCGCAGAACCTGTTCGTGACGTTCGCTGCCGACCCGGTTGAGGATCACCCCACCCAGCCGCACCGAGGCGTCGAAGGTCGCGAAGCCGTGCAGCAGCGCGGCCAGGCTCTGGGAATGCCCCCGCGCGTCGACCACGAGCACGACGGGCGCGCCGAGCAGCCCGGCCACCTGGGCGGTCGACCCCTCCGCCACGGGCTCGACGCGCTGCTCGTCGATGCGGCCGTCGAACAGGCCCATCACGCCCTCGACGACTGCGATGTCGCAGCCCTGAGTGCCGTGCCGGTACAGCGGGACCACACGGTCCTCCCCCACCAGCACCGGGTCGAGATTGCGGCCGGGACGGCCCGCGGCCAGCCCGTGATAGCCGGGGTCGATGTAGTCGGGCCCGACCTTGAACGGCGCCACCCGATGACCCGCCCGCCGCAGCGCACCGATCAGACCGGTGGCCAGCGTCGTCTTGCCGCTGCCGGAGGCCGGGGCGGCGATCACCACCGCGGGCACGCCCGGCCCGGCAGTCACCATTCGATGCCGCGCTGGCCCTTGCGGCCCGCGTCCATGGGGTGCTTGACCTTGGTCATCTCGGTGACCAGGTCGGCGGCCTCGATGAGCGCCTGCGGCGCGTCGCGTCCGGTGATCACCACGTGCTGGTTGCCGGGGCGGTGCGTGAGGGTCTCGACGACCTCGTCGACATCGACCCAGCCCCACTTGAGCGGGTAGGTGAATTCGTCGAGCACGTAGAAGCGGTGCTGTTCGGCGGCGATCCGGCGGGAGATCTCCTGCCAGCCCGCCAGCGCGGCGGCGGCGTGGTCCTCCTCGCTGCCCTGCTTGCGGGTCCAGGACCAGCCCTCACCCATCTTGTGCCATTCGACCGCGCCGCCCGCACCGGTCTGCTCGTGCAGCGTGCCGAGGGTGCGGAAGGCGGCCTCCTCGCCGACCTTCCACTTGGCGCTCTTGACGAACTGGAAGACCGCGACGTCGAAGCCCTGGTTCCAGGCCCGCAACGCCATCCCGAACGCGGCGGTGGACTTGCCCTTGCCGGGGCCCGTGTGCACCGCGAGCACCGGCTGATTGCGTCGCTGCCGGGTGGTCAGCCCGTCCTCGGGGACGACCTCCGGAACACCTTTGGGCACAGGGAACTCCTCTTCTCGGCACACTGCTGCGGGCCGTCCGGCCGGGCCGGTCCGCCACTCTTTCTATCAGGGCGCGACCGGCATTCCCGCTGTCGCGCCCGCCCCGGGTCGGGGACCCGCTCAGGCCGCGCGGGCGGTGGTGCCGCGCACCACCTCGGCGACGGTCTCGCCGGTGAGCTCGTCCAGCCGCAGGTAGCGGGCGCGCAGGTCGCGCGACAGTTCGGCGGCGAGGCCGAGCCGGATCATGCCGCGTTCGCAGTCGATGACCATGGCGGTGTGGCCCTCACCGGCCAGCAGGCGGGCGGCGGCGCGGGCACGGGGCAGCGGGTCGACGCCGCCGGTAGCGCGGCCGTCGGTGAGCAGCACCAGCATCGGGCGGCGGCGCGGGTCGCGGACGTGTTCGCGGGCGATCACCTCGCGGGCCTTCAACAGCCCGGCGGCCAGGGGCGTCTTGCCACCGGTGCGCAGACCGGCCAGGCGCCGCACGGCGATGTCGACCGACGAGGTGGGCGGCAGCACGAGTTCGGCCTCGCTGCCGCGCACGCTGATCACGGCCACCTTGTCGCGACGCTGGTAGGCGTCGCGCAGCAGGGTGACGATGGCGCCGGTGACGGCGGTGAGCCGGTCGCGCGCGGCCATCGACCCGGACGCGTCGACCACGAACACGACCAGGTTCCCTTCGCGCCCTTCGCGATACGCGCCGCGCAGGTCCTCGGCGGCGAGCGCGAGCGGACCGCTGAACCGGCCGCGCTCGAATTGCCGTGGGGCGGCGGCGAAGACGGTGCCGAGCAGGTGCAGGCCGGTCGAGGTGTCGGTGCTGGGGCGCACCATGCGGCCGGTCCTGGTCTGGGCGCGGGAGCGGCGGCCGGGGGCGCCTTCGCCGATGCCGGGAACCTCCCAGCGTGGGGCGGGCTTGGACACGGAACCCGGTGTGCCCGAGACTCCTTCGGCGCCGGGGCGGGAGCCGCCGCCGGGACCGCCGCCGCGCGGGCCGTCATCGGGGCCGTCCGGGCCACCCTCGGGACCCCGGTCGTCGGGACCGTCCGGACCGGACTCGGGGCCGCGATCGTCGGGGTCGTCGGCGCGGCCGTCGCTGCCCGGGTTCGCTTCCTCGGGCCGCTGATCCGCGTCGGGCGTGCTGCCGGACTGGCCGTCGGGGCGGGACCCGTCTCCGGTGCGACTCTCGGCGCCGCCGTCAGGGGTCTGCTCGCCGTTCGGGTCCCGCGGGGCGTCGTCGAGCGAGTCCTCGTCGAATCCCTCCGCGGTGGCGGCGTGTTCGACCTCGTCGGCCGCCGCCCGCATGGCCTCGTCGAGCTGTTCCTCGCTGATCCCCGGCTCGTCGAACGGGTCGCGCCTGCGCCGGTGCGGCAGGGCCAGTTCGGCGGCGACGCGCACATCGTCCTCGGTGACGCGGTCGCGGCCCTGCCAGGCGGCGTGCGCGGTGGCCGTGCGGGCGACCACGAGGTCGGCGCGCATGCCGTCCACGTCGAAGGTCGCGCACAGCGCCGCGATCCGGCGCAGTTCGGTGTTGTCCAGGCCGACCTGGGGCAGGTGGTCACGCGCGGTCAGAATGCGTTCGGCGACAGCCCGATCGGCGTCGAGGTAGCGGGCGGCGAATCCGGCCGGGTCGGCCTCGTAGTCCAGGCGCCTGCGCACCACGGCCATGCGGGTGTCGACCTCGCGGGAGGCGGCCACGTCGACGGTGAGGCCGAAGCGGTCCAGCAGCTGCGGCCGCAGCTCGCCCTCTTCGGGATTCATGGTGCCGACCAGGACGAACCGCGCGGGATGCGAATGCGAGACGCCGTCGCGCTCCACGTGCACCCGGCCCATGGCGGCCGCGTCGAGCAGCACGTCGACCAGGTGGTCGTGCAGCAGGTTCACCTCGTCGACGTAGAGCACGCCGTGGTGGGCCGCGGCCAGCAGGCCGGGCCGGAAGGCCTGTTCGCCGTCGCGCAGCACCCGCTCGAGGTCCAGTGAGCCGACGACCCGGTCCTCGGTGGCGCCGACCGGCAGTTCCACCAGCCGCGCGGGCCGGGCGCCGGTCTCGTCGACCACCGGCGGCAGCAACTGCGCCAGCGCGCGCACCACCGTCGACTTGGCGGTGCCCTTCTCGCCGCGCACCAGCACGCCGCCGATCCCGGGGTGCACCGCCGACAAGATCAACGCCAGTTGCAGCTTCTCCTGCCCGACGACCGCGGAGAAGGGGAAGCCCGCCTCACCCACCGATCGAGCGGCGGCGTGCGGACCAGCGGCGACATCAGCGAAACCAGGCACCCCTCAACTCTAGGCCCGCCCCCACCATGCCTCGCCTCCGGGCATCGGCCCGCTCCCCGGCCTCACGGCGGCGGCGGTGTGTCAGCCTCGGCGCATCGGGGTGTGCGGGATGCCGTCGTCGAGGAATTCCGGGCCGTCGACGGTGAAGCCGTAGCGGGCGTACATGCCGACCAGGTGCGATTGGGCAGCCAACCGCACTGTCGCCGTGCCGGTTTCGGCGAGCGCGGCACGCATCAGCCGGGTGGTGTGGCCGAGCCCGCGCGCGGCCGGGGCCAGGCAGACCCGGCCGATGCGATAACCGTCGTGCTCCTCGAGCAGGCGCAGGGTGCCGACGATCGCCTCGTCGTCCGCCAGCCAGAGATGCCGGGTCGACGGCAGCAGATCACGCCCGTCCAGCTCGGGATACGCGCAGCCCTGTTCGACGACGAACACGTCGACCCGCAGGCGCAGCAGTGCGTACAGGGTGGTGGCGTCGAGGTCGGCTGCCCGGCAGGCGCGCAGCTCGACCGTCGACGCCACGGGTCACACCTGGGCGTAGCGGGCGGCCTCCGGCTGGGCGGTCGCGACATCGCCGTCCAGCTTCAGCGACTTGCTGGTCCAGTCCCAGACTTCCTGGAACAGGGCCTGGTTCTCGGAGAGCTTCTGGCCCAGCGAGGGGATCAGCTGCGTGAGCTGCGGGGTCCAGTTCGCGTATTCCTTCGGGAAGCAGCGCTGCATCACGTCGAGCATGGCGGTGACACAGGTCGACGCGCCCGGCGAGGCACCGAGCAGACCGGCGATGGTGCCGTCCTGCGCCGAGATGACCGCGGTGCCGAACTCGAGCACGCCGCCCGCGCCCTTCTTACGGATGACCTGCACGCGCTGACCGGCGGTGATCAGCTCCCAGTCGCGGCCCTCGGCGCGCGGCAGGAACTCCTCGAGCACGCCGACCTTGCCGTTCTGCGACTTGAGCAGCTCGGTGATCAGGTACTTGGTCAGGCCCATCTCGGTGAGACCGACGCCGACGAGCGAACCGATGTTGTTCGGCTTGATCGACTTGAACAGGTCGGCGTTGGAGCCGTCCTTGAGGAACTTGGGGGTCCAGCCGGCGTAGGGGCCGAACAGCAGGCCCTTCTGGCCGTTGATCACGCGGGTGTCCAGGTGCGGCACCGACATGGGCGGCGCGCCGACGGCGGCCTTGCCGTAGACCTTGGCCTCGTGCGCGGCGATCAGCTCGGGGTTGGTCGAGCGCAGGAACTGGCCGCTGATCGGGAAGCCGCCGAAGCCCTTGGCCTCCTTGATGCCTGCCTTCTGCAGCAGCGGCAGCGCGCCACCACCGGCGCCGACGAAGACGAACTTCGCGTTGATCGTGCGCGACTTGTAGGTGCGCAGGTTGCGCACGGTGACGTTCCAGGAGCCGTCGGACTGCTTGTCGAGGTCGCGGACCTCGGTGCCGAAGGCGATCTCGCCACCGGAGTAGCCGATGTAGGCGAGCAGCTGCTTGGTGAGCGCGCCGAAGTCGATGTCGGTGCCGCCGTCGGTCCAGTTCAGCGCGATCGGGTCGGTGAAGTCACGGCCCTTGGCCATCAGCGGCAGGCGCGCGGCGAACTCGTCGGGGGTGTCGATGTACTCCATGCCGCGGAACAGCGGGTGCGGGGCCAGCGCCTCGTAGCGCTTGCGCAGGTAGTCGACGTTGGCGGCGCCGTGCACGAAGCTGACGTGCGGGATGGGGTTGATGAAGCCGGCCGGGTCACCGAGGAAACCGGCGTCGACACCGGAGGCCCAGAACTGGCGCGAGACCTGGAAGCGCTCGTTGATGTCGACGGCCTTGCCGATGTCGACCGAGCCGTCGGCGTTCTGTGGGCTGTAGTTGAGCTCGCACAGCGCCGAGTGACCGGTGCCCGCGTTGTTCCACGGATCGCTGCTCTCCGCGGCGGCGGCGTCGAGCCGCTCGAACACCGAGATCGACCACTCGGGCTGCAGCTGCCGCAGCAGCGCGCCCAGCGTGGCACTCATGATGCCTGCGCCGATGAGTACTACATCGGTCTTTTCAGTCTTCGCAGCGTTCGACACGGGTACTTCGACTTCCTTGTCCTTCTCAGCTACCCACCGGCGGGTGAGTCGGCTTGGGCGCGGGCGCTTCGGGTGGTCATGCGACTCGCGGTGAATCGCCGGGAGGTAGGTTACCCGTCGTTCACCTAAGGCCAATTGTGCACCTCAGCTGTCCGGAGTTCTGCAACCGACCTCCGGAATGTGACGTAAACCAACGCTGCACGTCGCGATGACCGCGCGATAGATTGAGCGGTGTGACGAACGAAACTCTCGGCACCGCCGATCGCACCGACGAGCAGTGGCAATCCGACGTGCTCGGCACCGACTACCAGCAGCGGACGCTGCCCCTGGGACCCGATCCCGACGGTGAGGGCGAGGTGGTGGCCACCCTGGTGCGCTATCTGCCCGCGAACGCCGCCCCCGCGTCCGAGCCGACGGTGCTCTACCTGCACGGCTTCACCGACTATTTCTTCCAGGAGCACGTGGCCGAGCACTTCGCGGCCCGCGGCCACCGCTTCTACGCCCTCGACCTGCGCAAGTGCGGGCGCTCCCGGCGGGCCGGGCAGAGCGCGCACTTCGTCAGCGACCTGGCGCTCTACGACGCCGAACTGAACGAGGCGCTGCGGATCGCTCGCGCCGAGACCGGCCGTGACGTGCTGATCGTCGCGCATTCGACCGGTGGGCTGGTCGCGCCGCTATGGCTGGACCGGCTCGAGGCCGCGGGTGGTTCCGCGGCGGCGGGCGTGGTCGGGGTGGTGCTCAACAGCCCGTGGTTCGACCTGCAGGGCCCGGCCTACTACCGCACCGTCGGCACCCCGATCATCAACGCCGTCGGCAAGGTGCGTGGCTTCGCCGCCCTGCCCGGCATGGGCGTGAGCACCGCCTACGGCGAGAGCCTGCACCACACCCGCGCCGGTGAGTGGAGCTACGACCTGGACTGGAAGCCGCTGGCGGGCGAGCCGGTGCGGCTGGGCTGGCTGCGGGCCATCCGGCGCGGCCAGGCCCGCCTGCACCAGGGGCTGGCGATCGGCGTGCCCGCGCTGATCCTGCGCTCACGGATCAGCAAGTTCGCCCGCGCGCACAGCCCGGCGGTCGACGTGGCCGACGCGGTGCTCGACGTCAAGCAGATCCAGCGCTGGGCGGGCTGCCTGGGCGAGCGCACCACGATCGTGCCGATCGACGGCGCGCGCCACGACGTGTTCCTGTCCTCGGAAGCGGTGCGCGCCAACGCCTTCCAGGAGACCGACAGCTGGCTCGACTGGCTGGCCGCCTACCGCAAGTCCTAGCCCGCTACCAGAGGCTGGTGCGCAGCACGATCTCGGTGGCCAGCTCGTGGGCGCCGTCGGTGGCGACATTGTCGACCTCGAGCGGGACCACCCGGAACTCGCCGTAGACGTAGCGGCCCGAGGCGTCGGCGGTGGCGCGGGGCAGGCTCTTGGTCACCAGCATGGTGACCGGGAGCTCCAGCGGCGGACAGGCGGGGTCGGGCACGGCGCCGTCGGCGGCGGGCACCGCGGGGTGCCCGTGGTCGGCGACGACCAGGCTCATGAACCGCCCGAACCGGCCCGCGCACACCTTCCACGCCAGCGCGGCACCGGCGCCCCGGCCCGCCACGTTGACATACGGCAGTTCGAGCGCGTCGAGGATCGCGTGCACCCCGGCCGGGTCGAGCCCGGCGACCGACTCCACGACGACGGTCTGCAGGTCGGATTCGTGCAGCCGGGCGCACACCTGGTCGAACACGTCGGCAGGGTCGTCCGCGTCGGGGAGCAGCAGCACGTTGTGCCGCGAGGACGGGCCGTCGACCCGCACTGTCCAGGCCTGGTCACCGACCGTGATCTGCCGAGATTTCATGCCGGTGTACGGTACACGGCCGGGCTGAACACGGCAGCTCGTTCCGCTCCGCCCGGCCGGTCTGTTTCTGCCCGTGTCCTGCGGTTTCCCAATCCGGGAGGCCCGAATTGACAGACCTGTCACAGCCGCGCCGTCCCCGTCCGCGAGGCGATCGCCGGCACAGCGGGTCCGCTGCCGATGTCTCGATCACCCTTCGCCGGCGGACTGTCGCACGGTGATCAGATCGCGCACCGGCGAGACCGTGTGCGGCAGCCACAGCGCCTGGGTGGGAGCCAGGGGTGGGTCGGCCAGCTCGAGCACGCGCACCAGGCCGCCGAGGGCCGGCCCGACAGGTGCGGTCACGAACGCGACGCAGTCGTTGTCGGCGACGGCGGTGACCGGCGCCGTCCCCTGGACGCGGTTGACCACGAAGCGCGGCTCGAACCCGGCACGGCGGCAGGTGCTGAGCAGGAAGTCGGTGTAGAACGAGTGCCCCGGCGGCGCCCAGACGATCACCGATTCCGCGCGCAGATCGTCGATGCGCACCCGTTCGCGCTCGGCCAGCCGGTGCGTGTTCGCCACCGCGACGCGGACCGGGTGGTAGGCGATGATCGCCGCGGCCAGGTCGGCGGGCATCGCCACGCCGCGCCGCAGCGCGAGGTCGATCTCCCCGTCGTAGAGCGCCCCGACGAGAGCGTCGGGGAACATCTGCCGAGCGGTGACCGAGACGGTGGGCAGTCGCGCCCGCACCGGCGCCAACAGCAGGTACACCTCCTCGGAGGTGATGGCCGGGGTGTGACCGATGACGAACGGGCGCGGCGCCTCGACGCCCGCCTGATGGGTCTGCTCGGCCAGGCTCGCCGCGGCCGCGAGCAGGGCGCGGGCTCCGTCGCGTAACACCTCCCCCGCCGCGGTGAGGCGCAGACGACGCCCGGAGCGGTCGAACAGCGGCACGCCCAGTTGCCGTTCCAACTGCCGGATCGCGGTGCTCAGCGCCTGCTGGGTCAGGTGCAATCGCGCTGCGGCACTGGTGAATCCGGCGGTGTCGGCGACGGCGAGGAACTGCTGGAGTCGATGCAGGTCCAGCGGCCGGTCCGGGCGCGGCGCTCGATCGTCGTCCATGCCTGGAGCCTACCGCTGTCACAAACAGAATTTGTGGATCGGTCAGAAAGTACTGTTTCCCCTTTGTTCTAGACCTGCCTAGCGTTGAGGACATCAGCAAGCGACATCGACGTGAGGAGACAGCGATGGCAGGGGTTTTGACCGGTAGTTCCGCCGTGGTGGCCGCGGGGGCGAAGAACCTGGGTGGGCTGATCAGCACCACCCTCGCCGAGGACGGCGCCGATGTACTCGTCCACTACAACAGCGATGCCAGCGAGGCCGATGCCGACAAGACGGTGGCCGCGGCGCAGGCCGCCGGAGCGCGGGCGGTGAAGTTCCAGGCCGATCTGACCGTGCCCGCCGAGGTGGTGCGGATGTTCGACACCGCGGTCGCGGAGTTCGGCGGCGTCGACATCGCCGTGAACACCGTCGGCAAGGTGCTGCGCAAGCCCATTCTCGACACCACCGAGGCCGAATACGACGCGATGTTCGACATCAACGCCAAGGCCGCCTACTTCTTCCTCCAGGAGGCGGGCAGGCGCTTGAACGACGGTGGCCGCGTCGTCACGATCGTCACCTCGCTGCTGGCGGCGTTCACCGACGGCTACTCCACCTACGCCGGCGCCAAGAGTCCCGTCGAACACTTCACCCGGGCCGCGGCCAAGGAGTTCGCCGAGCGCGGCATCACCGTCAACAATGTGGCGCCGGGCCCGATGGACACCCCGTTCTTCTATCCGCAGGAGACCCCGGAGCGGGTGGAGTTCCACAAGTCCCAGGCACTCGGTGGACGCCTGACCCGCATCGAGGACATCGCGCCCCTGGTGGAGTTCCTGGTCACCGATGGCGGCTGGATCACCGGGCAGACGATCTTCGCAAACGGCGGTTACACCACCCGCTGACGTGCGATGTATGGCCGCGGCGCTCAGCTGATGCCGGTCAGCTCGGTGCGGATGACAGGTAGGCCCGTGGGGGCGCCGTGGCGGATCAGGTGGTCCAGGGCGGTGCGGTCGAGGTGTTGTTCGACGAGGTCGGCGAGCAGGTCGAGCTGGGCGGTGCGGGTGTCGGCGACGGAGGTGGCCGGGGACACGGTGAAGCCGGTGCGTCCGGCCCGGGCGGCGACCTCGGTGAGCCAGTGGCGGCGGAACTCGTCGGATTCGAGCAGGCCGTGCACGTGGGTGCCCCAGATCGCCTCGCGTGCACTGCCTTCGGGGGCGCCGTCGATGGTGAGCCAGGCGGGGTCGCCGGTGCGCCGGACGCGGCCGTGATGGATCTCGTAGCCGTGGACGGGGAGCTCGCCCGCGTACCCGGCGACCTGGCGGGCGATCTTGGGGTCGGCGAATTCGATGTCCAGGTCGAGCAGGCCGAGGCCGTCCGCGATCCACGGCTGTCCGGTGCCGGAGGCGGAGTACTCGACGCCGTCGACGATGCGGCGGCCGAGCATCTGGTAGCCGCCGCAGATGCCCAGGATCGGTCGTCCGGCGGCGGCGCGGGCGCGCAGGGCCGCGTCGATGCCTTTGGCGCGCAACCATTCCAGGTCCGAGACGGTGGCCTTGGAGCCGGGTACGACGACCAGGTCGGCGGTGGCGAGCTGGTCGGGGCCGTCGGCCCAGCGGACGGCGACGCCGGGTTCGCAGGCGAGGGCTTCGATGTCGGTGGAGTTGGAGATGCGGGGCAGGCGGACGGCGGCGACGGTGAGCCATTCGCTGCCGTGTGGCGTGCCGGGGCGGCCGACGGGGGTGCCCGCGACGGTGCCGAGGGAGTCCTCGGCGTCGAGCCAGAGGTCTTCGGCGAAGGGCAGGACGCCGAGGGTGGGGCGGCCGGTGAGAGCGGTGAGCTGGTCGAGCCCGGGTCGCAGCAGGGCGACGTCACCGCGGAACTTGTTCACGATGAATCCCGAGATGAGTTGCTGGTCTTCGGGTTCCAGCACCGCGACCGTGCCGAACAGGTGCGCCAGCACGCCCCCACGGTCGATATCGCCGACCACGAGGACGGGCAGCTCGGCCGCCCGCGCCAGACCCATGTTCGCCAGATCCGTGGCCCGCAGGTTGATCTCGGCGGGCGACCCGGCACCCTCACAGATCACCACATCGAATTCGGCGCGCAGCGAGGCGAGTTCGTCCGCGACCACTTCGCGCAACTGCTGCCGCCGGGTGAAATAGTCCCGCGCGCCGACGGTTCCGACCGCCTTGCCCCGGACCACCAGCTGTGAACGACGGTCACTGCCGGGTTTGAGCAGCACCGGGTTGAACCGCACGCTCGGCTCGAGCCCACACGCTCGCGCCTGGAGAGCCTGCGCGCGCCCGATCTCCCCGCCGTCGAGGGTGACGACGGAGTTGTTGGACATGTTCTGCGCCTTGAACGGCGCCACCCGCACCCCGCGTCGCGCCAGCATCCGGCAGATCCCGGCCACCACAACGCTTTTCCCCGCGTCCGAGGTCGTCCCGGCGATCAGCAGCGCCCCGCGCAGCGCGGCCCCGGTCACGGCAGGGTCAGGATCTCAGCGCCCGTCTCGGTGACGACCAGGGTGTGTTCGAACTGGGCCGTCCACTTGCGGTCCTTGGTGACCACGGTCCAGCCGTCGTCCCAGATGTCGTAGTCGATGCCGCCGAGATTGATCATCGGCTCGATGGTGAAGGTCATGCCCGGTTCGATGACCGACTCGATGTTGGGCTGGTCGTAGTGCAGGATCACCAGGCCGCTGTGGAAGGTGGGGCCGACACCGTGGCCGGTGAAGTCGCGGACCACGCCGTAGCCGAAGCGGTTGGCGTAGGCCTCGATGACCCGGCCGATCACATTGAGCGCCCGGCCCGGCTTGACCGCCTTGATCGCCCGGTTGGTGGCCTCCTCGGTGCGCTCGACCAGCAGGCGCACCTCCTCGTCCACGTCGCCGGCCAGGAAGGTGCGGTTGGTGTCGCCGTGCACGCCGTGGATGTAGGCGGTGACGTCGATATTGACGATGTCGCCGTCCTGGATCACCGTCGAGTCGGGGATGCCGTGGCAGATGACCTCGTTGAGCGAGGTGCAGCAGGACTTGGGGAAGCCCTTGTAGCCGAGGGTGGAGGGGTAGGCGCCGTGGTCGCACATGTACTCGTGCGCGATGCGGTCCAGTTCGTCGGTGGTGACGCCGGGCGCCACCGCCTTGCCCGCCTCGTCGAGCGCCTGGGCGGCGATCTTGCCCGCGATGCGCATCTTCTCGATGGTCTCGGCGGTCTGCACCCAGGGTTCGCTGCCCTCGTTGGCGGTCTTCTTCCACACGTATTCGGGGCGTTCGATGGAACGCGGGACGTCCCGGATCGGCGACTGGGTGCCGGGAACGAGTGGCTGACGGGTGCGCACGGACATGAGCCGAGTCTAGCTAGGCGGGTTCCAATCGGACGACGATGCCCTTGGAGGTGGGCGTATTGCTGATGTCGGCCACGCTGTCCAGGGGCACCAGCACGTTGGTCTCCGGGTAGTAGGCGGCGGCCGAACCGCGGCTGGCCGGGTAGCCGACGGCGGTGAAGCCTTCGGCGCGTCGCTCGGTGCCGTCGTGCCAGACGCTCACGATGTCGACCGTGGCGCCGTCGGCGAGGCCGCGTTCGGCCAGGTCCTCGGGGTTGACCAGGACCACCCGGCGGGCGTGGTGGATGCCCCGGTAGCGGTCGTTGTTCGCGTACGGGATGGTGTTCCACTGGTCGTGCGAGCGCAGCGACTGCAGCAGCAGGTAGCCCGGTGGCACGGCCAGTTCGGTGAAGTCGTTGCAGGTGAAGCGGGCCTTGCCGGTGGCGGTGCGGTAGACGCCCTCGTTGACCGGGTTGATCAGCCGCAGCCCACCCGGTCGCGCGACGCGGGCGTTGAAGTCGGCGAAGCCGGGCACCACGCGCGCGATGCGGTCGCGGATGGTGCCGTAGTCGGCGACGAAGTCCTCCCACGGGATGGTGCCGCCGGGGCCCAGGGTGCGCCGGGCCAGTCCGGCGATGATCGCGACCTCGCTCAGCAGGCCCGGCGCGGCGGGGTCGAGACGGCCGCGGGAGGCGTGCACTTCACTCATCGAGTCCTCGACGGTGACGAACTGCTCCCCCGTGGCCTGGATGTCGCGATCGCTGCGGCCCAGGGTGGGCAGGATCAGCGCGGTCTCGCCGCAGACGGTGTGTGAGCGGTTGAGCTTGGTGGAGATCTGCACGGTGAGCGAGCACTGCCGCAGGGCCGCCTCGGTGACCACGCTGTCGGGGGTGGCGCGCGCGAAATTGCCCGCGACGCCGACGAAGACCTTCGCGGCGCCGTCGCGCATGGCGCGGATGGCACCGACCGAATCCAGGCCGTGGGCCGAGGGCGGGGTGAACCCGAACTCGGCGCCGAGCGCGTCGAGAAACCACTGCGGCATCCGCTCCCAGATGCCCATGGTGCGGTCGCCCTGCACATTGCTGTGCCCACGCACCGGGCAGACCCCCGCGCCGGGACGGCCGAGATTGCCGCGCAGCAGCAGGAAGTCGACGATCTCGCGGATGGTCGGCACACCGTGTTTGTGCTGGGTGAGTCCCATCGCCCAGCACACGATGACCTTCTCGCTGGCCAGCACCCGCCGGTGGACTTCCTCGATCTCCTCGCGGCGCAGACCGGTCGCGCGCAGGGTCTCTTCCCAGCCGATCGTCCTGGCGTGGGCGGCGAAGTCGGCGAAACCACTGGTGTGCGCGTCGATGAAGGCGTGGTCGAGCACGGTGCCAGGGGCCGCGTCCTCGGCGTCGAGCAGCAGCCGGTTGAGCATCTGGAACAGCGCGAGGTCGCCGCCGGGGCGGATCTGCAGGAACTGGTCGGCGATGGCGGTGCCGCGGCCGATCACGCCGCGCGGCACCTGCGGGTTCTTGAAGCGCAGCAGCCCGGCCTCGGGCAGCGGGTTGACCGCGACGATCGTGCCGCCGTTGCGTTTGGTCTGTTCGAGGGCGGTGAGCATGCGCGGATGGTTGGTGCCGGGGTTCTGGCCGACGACGAAGATCAGGTCGGCCTGATAGATGTCTTCGAGTGAGACGCTGCCCTTGCCGACACCGAGGGTCTCGGTCAGTGCCGACCCGCTGGACTCGTGGCACATGTTCGAGCAGTCGGGCAGGTTGTTGGTGCCGTAGGCGCGGGCGAACAGCTGCAGCAGGAACGCGGCCTCGTTGCCGACGCGGCCGGAGGTGTAGAACAGCGCCTGGTCGGGCGAGTCGAGGCCGCGCAGCTCGGCGGCGACCAGGTCAAGGGCCTCGCCCCAGCCGAGGGGTTCGTAGTGGGTGGCGCCGGGGCGTTTGACCATCGGCTCGGTGAGCCTGCCCTGCTGGTTGAGCCAGTAGTCGGACATGGTGTCGAGTTCGGCGACCGGGTGGGTGGCGAAGAACTCGCGGGTCACGCGGCGGGTGGTGGCCTCGTCGGCGATGTGTTTGGCGCCGTTCTCGCAGTACTCGTTCTTGTGCCGGTGTCTCGGTTCCGGCCAGGCACAGCCGGGGCAGTCGAAGCCCTCGGTCTGGTTGATGTTGAGCAGCGTCAGCGCGGTGCGCGCGGGCGAGGTCTGCGCGAAGGAGTAGTCCAGGGCGTGTACGACCCCCGGCACCCCGGCCGCCCAGGTCTTGGGTGGGGTGACCGACAGGTCGTCCTGCGGGTCCTCGATCGTGGTCATGACCGCCTCGCTTCTCGTCGGCACCTGTCCCCAGGCTCGTCGACGATCGTCACCGCTGTCAACGCGGGATCTCACACCCGGGATCGCCCGCGCGGGTGAGGACGGCGCCCGGCCCGACCCGCCACCCTGACAAGCATGACGACCCTCCCCGCCACCACGGCCCTCGCCGAGATCGCCCACCAGCTGACCGGCGCCGGTCGCGGCATCCTCGCCGCCGACGAGTCGATCGGGACCATGTCCGCCCGGCTCGAACAGGCCGGGGTGCCCGCGAGCGAGCGGGCCCGGCGCAACTACCGCGAACTGCTGCTCACCGCCGACGGGCTGACGCGGTGGATCAGCGGAATCATCCTGTGCGACGAGACCTTCGGTCAGACGCTCGCCGACGGGCGCGAATTCCCCGTGGCCGCCCGCGAACTCGGCATCCTGCCGGGCATCAAGGTCGACACCGGAACCACCCCGCTGCCCGGCCAGGGCGGTGCCCTGATCACCGAGGGCCTCGACGGCCTGGGCGCCCGCCTCGCCTCCTACGCCGAGCGCGGCGCGGCCTTCGCCAAGTGGCGCGCGGTCTTCGACGTGGACACCGTCACCCCCGCCTCGGCGCGCGCCAACGGCCACGCGCTGGCCCGCTACGCCGCGCTGTGTCAGCAGCACGGGATCGTGCCGATCGTGGAGCCGGAGGTGCTGTGCACCGGTGACCACGAGCTCGCCAACGCCGAGCGCGCGACCAGGCTCGCGGTGGGCGCGCTGTTCGCCGAACTCGCCGAGGCCGGGGTCGATCCGGCCGGCCTGGTGCTCAAGCCGAACTTCGTCACCCCGGGCCTGGACACCGATCCCGCGCCCGCCGCCGAGGTCGCCGCCCGCACCTGCGCGGCGCTACTCGACACCGTCCCCGCGGCCGTGCCCGGAATCGCGTTCCTGTCCGGCGGGCATCCGACCGGCCGGGTCTGCGAGTACCTCGCCGCCCTCGACGCGCGCCCCGATCGGCGCTGGCCGGTGACCTTCTCCTTCGGCCGGGCCCTGGTCAGTGCCGCGCTGCGCACCTGGGCGGGGGATCCGGCCGAGGTCGGGGCGGCCCAGCTGGTCCTGCTCGACAACTGCCGCACCGCCGCCGAGTCGACCCGCTGACCCGCCCACCGGCAGTTCCACCAGCACCGTCGTCCCCCGGCCCGCCAGCGATTCCACCCGCAGCGAGGCCTCGATGATGGCGCAGCGTTCGGCGATGGAACTCAGCCCGAAGTGCTGGTCGCCGTGTGCCCTGGCGGCCCGGCGGGCGGCCGGGTCGAAGCCGATGCCGTCGTCGGAGCAGCCGAACACCACCGAATCGCCGACGCGGCGCAGCGACAGCACGATCCGTCGCGCCTGTGCGTGTTCGACGGCATTGGCCAGGGCTTCCTGCGCGATCCGGTAGAGCGCGGCGGCCGCGTGGTCGGCGAGGTCGTCGACGGCGGCGGCCGGGTCGACCAGGAACTCGATCGGCGGGGTGGCGGTGTCCTTGCTCGCGGTGCGCACCAGCGTTTCGATGGCGGCGACCAGGCCGAGATCGTCGAGGACCAGGCTGTGCAGGCCCGAGATGGCGGCCCTCGTCTGGTGGTAGGCGACATCGGCCAGTTCGCGGGCGCTCGCCAGTTCCGCGCGGGCGCGGCGCAGGGTGTCGGCCGCGGTGCCGGGCAGGTGCGCGGCGAGTTCGGTGACGGTGAGGTCGGCGGCGGAGAGATGGAACGACATCGACGCCAGGGCGGTGGTGACGCCGTCGTGCAGGTCGAAGGCGATGCGGCGCCGCTCGGCCTCCTGCGCGGAGACGGCCTGCTCGACGAGCCGGTCGCGTTCGCCGCGCTGCCGGTTGACCGTGCGCCAGAGCCGCTGCGCGTGCAACCACAGACCCAGTACCGCGGCGCACGGTTCGGCGCGGGCGAGATCGGCCGGACCGAACGGATCGGCCGGGTCGCGGTGCAGGGCAAGCACTCCCACCACCTCGTCGGCCAGGCCGGGCAGCGGCAGGCACATGCGGGCGATCGTCTGCTCCGGCTCCAGGCCGAGGAGCTTGCGGTGCAACAGGTTCCGGGGCGAGTCGGCGGCGAGCAGCACCGGTGCGCGGGTGCGCGCGACCAGGCCGGTCACCCCGAAGCCGACCTGGAGTCTCAGCGTGCCCGCCGAGGGATGGGGCGGCCAGAGGTCGACGACGGCGAGATCCTGGCCGTCGACGGCGTAGACCAGCACGCCGTCGGCGGCGAAGGTGGCGGCGAGTCCGGCCGCCGTCGGCACCGCGTCCGCGGTCACCGGAACAGCCCCTCCCGCAGGGCCACCGCGATCGCCGCACTGCGGTCGGAGACCCCCAGTTTGCGATACAGGCCGCGCACGTGGGTCTTGACCGTGTCCTCGCTGACGACGAGCTTGCCCGCCACCGCCCGGTTGGAATGCCCCGACACCAGCAGACCGAGCACCTCGGATTCGCGCTGGGTCAGCCCGAGGTGCGCGCCGGACCAGAACTGGCCCGCGTCGAGCCGGGCCGCCGCCAGCGCCACCCGCCCCGCCAGCGCGGCGTCGACGACGGTCTCCCCCTCACTGACGCGCACCAGCTGGGCGACGAGTTCGCGGCCGTCGACCCGCTTGAGGATGTAGCCCGCCGCGCCCACCCGCAGGGCCTGGTAGAGGTAGTGCTCGTCGTCGTAGACGGTGAGCAGCACGACCTTGGTGCCGGGATACTGCGTAGTGAGCTGCTTGCACAGATCCAGGCCGCTGGCTTTGCCCAGGCGGACATCGCAGAGCACGATGTCGGGCCGCTGTTCGGCGACGGTGCGCAGCGCGGCGGTCTCGGTGGTGGCCTGTCCGACGATGCGCACCCGGTCGGGGAAGTGGCCGAGCATCGCGTCGAGTCCGTGCAGGACCATCTCGTGATCGTCGACGAGCACAAGCCGCAACGGGGTCGCTGGCACCTCCGGCATCACCCCAGACTACGGCGGAAAACCGGTGCCGCCACCGGCATTTCGCACATCTCACCCGCACGGCCACCCGGCGGGGGGACCCCGCGGGAGCGCGCGTGCGGTCCGATGGACGGACCCGACCGGAAGGTAGCGCCCATGTCGCCGTTCTCCGTCCCCCGACCCCTCGACCCGCCCGCGGTGCAGCCCGACACCGATCAGCTCGCCGTCGACACCCTGCGGTTCCTCGCCGCCGACATGGTGGAGGCCGCCCGCTCCGGTCATCCCGGCATGCCGATGGGGGCGGCGCCGATGGCGTGGACGCTGTGGAGCAGGCACCTGCGCCACGATCCGGCCGACCCGGACTGGGCCGACCGGGACCGGTTCGTGCTCTCGGCCGGGCACGGCTCGGCACTGCTGTACGCGCTGCTGCACGTGTTCGGCTACGACCTGCCCACCGCCGAGCTGCGCCGGTTCCGGCAGCTGGGTTCGCGGACGCCGGGTCATCCGGAGTTCGGGGTGACGCCGGGTGTCGAGTGCACCACCGGTCCGCTCGGGCAAGGGCTCGCGATGGCGGTGGGCATGGCGGTGGCGGAACGGATGACCCACGCGCGTTTCCCTGCCGTCACCGAGCACCGCACCTACGCGATCGTCGGGGACGGCTGCCTGATGGAAGGCGTCAGCCACGAGGCCGCGTCCCTGGCCGGGCAGCTCGGGCTGGGCCGGTTGATCGTGCTGTGGGACGACAACGCCATCACCATCGACGGCGCGGTCGACCGCGCCTGCGCCGACGACCAGCTCGCCCGCTTCGCCGCCTACGGCTGGCACACCGAGGTGGTGTCCGACGGCACCGATATCGGCGCGATCGACGCGGCGCTGAGCCGGGCGAAAGCCGATGCGCGACCGAGCTTTCTGGCCGTGCGCACGGTGATCGGGCACGGCGCACCGGAGGTGGCGGGCACCGCGGCCGCGCACGGATCTCCCCTCGGCGCCGATCAGCTGGCGCGCGCCAAAGCGGCTGCGGGATGGGAGTATCCGCCGTTCACGGTGCCCGAGCCCGTGGCGGCCACCTGTGCCGTCCTGGCCGCGCTCGGCGCCGACGACCACGCCGACTGGACGCGCCGCTTCGCCGAGTTCGGTTCCACCGCACCCGACTCGGCGTCGGAGTTCGCGCGAGCCAGGGCGGGGGTCCTGCCCGCAGGTGTGCACGAGGCGCTGGCCGCGGTGGTGGGAACCTCCCCGCGGGCGACCCGGCAGTCCTCCCAGGCGTGCCTGACCGCCGTGTCGGCCGTGCTCCCGGAGCTGGTGGGCGGTTCGGCCGACCTCGCCGGCTCGACCGGCACCGCCTTCGGCCCGGTGCTCACCCGCGACGACTTCTCCGCCCGCGCGATCGCCTTCGGTATCCGGGAGTTCGCGATGGCGGCGGTCCTCAACGGGATCAGCCTGCACGGCGGGTTCCGGGTGTTCGGCTCGACCTTCCTGGTGTTCGCCGACTATCTGCGGCCCGCCCTGCGGTTGTCGGCGCTGATGGGTCAGCCGGTGATCTATGTCCTCACCCACGACTCGGTCGCGGTCGGCGAGGACGGCCCGACCCACCAGCCCGTCGAGCATCTCGAATCCCTCCGCCTGATCCCCGGGCTGCGGGTGCTGCGCCCCGCCGACGACGCCGAGACCGCGCTCGCCTGGGAACTCGCGCTCGCCCGCACCGACGGTCCGACCGCGCTGATCCTGTCGCGACAGTCGCTACCGCAACTGGAACCGGCCGCGGTCGTGCGCGTGCCCGCCGACGCCCCGGACCCGCCGCCCGCCGAGTCCGCGGCTGCGGCCTTCCCCCGACCGGTACCAGCCGGTGCGCATCTGGTGGCACGGGGCAACCCGCGCCGCGCGGTCGAGATCGTGGCGACCGGGTCGGAGGTCGCCCTGGCGGCGGCGGTCGCCGAAAGCCTGCGGGCCCAGGGGTATCCGGCGCGGGCGGTGTCGGCACCGGACCGCAGCCGCTACGTCCCCGATCCGGCGGCGGTGCGTGTCAGCGTCGAGGCGGGCAGCACCGCGGGGTGGGCGGGGCTGGTCGATCTGGCGATCGGCATCGACGAGTTCGGGCACAGCGGACCCGGTCACGAGGTGCTGGCCCGGCACGGGCTCACCGCGACGGCCGTGCTCGCGCGCATACGCGCCTACCTGGACGGTGCGCGATGACGCGGCTGACGGCGGTCGTCTTCGATGTCGACGGCACGCTGGTCGACAGCGAACGCGACGGGCACCGGGTCGCGTTCAACACCGCCTTCACCGAAGCCGGACTCCCCGACCACTGGGATGTCGAGACCTACGGGCGTCTGCTGGCGATCACCGGCGGCGCGCACCGCCTCGCCCACTGGTTCGAGAACACCGGCCGCTCCCCCGCCGAGTCCTGGGACCTGGCCCAGCGCCTGCACCGGCGCAAGACCGCCATCATGCGGGACATGGTGTCCGTGGGGCAGATCCAGCCCAGGCCGGGTGCCGTCGAACTGATCGACCGGTTGCGCACCGGCGGTATCCGGCTGCACGTGGCGACCACCGGTACCCGCGCCTGGGTCGCGCCCCTGCTGGCGCACACCTTCGGCGCGGTGTTCGACACGATCGTCACCGGAACCGAAGTGCCCCAGCTGAAACCACACCCCGCCGTCTATCAGGAGGTTCTGGAACGAACCGGACTGCTGCCGGAACAGGCGGTGGCCGTGGAGGATTCCGCGAACGGCGTCCGCGCGGCGGTGTCGGCGGGCCTGCGCTGCGTCGCCGCGCAGAACAGTTACACCCGCACCCACGATCTGTCGGCGGCGCAGCTGGTGGCGGACGGGCTCGACGATCCCGAGCTCGTCACCTGGTTCGATCGGCTCCTGCGCGGCACGGCCCGGCCCGTACCCCGCAGCTGACACCGCACACGGGCCGACGCCACGGTCATCGGCCGGCCCGGGAGCGCCCGGACAGCTATGCGCAGGTCCGGGCGCTGTCGTGTTCGGCGTGATAGCGCACGATCCGCTCGACCTCCTCGCGGCTGCCGAACACGAACGGCACCCGCTGATGCAGGCTCGCCGCCGTGACCTCGAGGACGCGTTCGCGGCCCGTGACCGCCGCACCACCGGCCTGCTCCATCAGCAGCGCGATCGGCGCGGCTTCGTAGAGCAGCCGCAATCGGCCCGCCTTCGCCGGGTCCTTGCTGTCGCGGGGATACAGGAACACGCCCCCGCGCGTGAGAATCCGATGGGCTTCGACCACGAGCGAGGCGACCCAGCGGGTATTGAAATCCCGTCCGCGCGGCCCGGTCACGCCCGCCACACATTCCTCGATGTAGCGGCGCACCGGCGGCTCCCAGAAGCGGTGGTTGGACCCGTTGATCGCGTACTCCGCGGTCGTCGCGGGCAACCGCAGAGCGGGGGCGGTCAACCGGAATTCTCCGGTGCCGGGGTCCAGGGTGAAGGCGTGTACGCCGGTACCGACGGTGAGTACGAGTTGCGTCGACGGTCCGTAGAGCGCGTAGCCGGCGGCGACCTGGTCGAGGCCGGGCCGCAGGAAGTCCGCGGTGGTGGCGGCCGCGCCCGCCACGGGCGCGGGCAGGATCGAGAAGATGCTGCCCACCCCGACATTCACCGCGATGTTCGACGAGCCGTCGAGCGGGTCGAAGGCCAGCAGATAGCGCCCACGCAACACACCGCGCGGGATCGGGAACAGTTCATCGAGTTCTTCCGACACCATCCCCGCCAGCCGTCCACCCGCTTCGTTGGCGCGCAGGAAGATCTCGTTGGCGACCACATCGAGCTGCTGTTGCTGCTCGCCCTGCACATTGACCGCCCCGGCGCCACCGAGCACGCCGGTCAGCGGAGCGACGGCGACACGGCGGGCGATGTCACGGCAGGCTCCGGCGACATCGCTGATCAGCGCGTGGAGATCACTCGTGGCCGGGTGCCCCTCGGCGGTCAGGAACTGGGCCAGCGTCGGTCGATCGGTGAACATGCCCCGAGCACACCACCGCGCCGCCCGCCGGGCATCCACCTGCCGGGTGAGGCCCGGGGTGGTCCTATTCGAGCGCGTCGACCGGGCCCGGCCGCCGCTCCCGGCGTTCCCGCCGCCTGCGCAGATACCGCCGGATCCGGCTGGCGCACTGATAGACCACCCACAATCCGATCGCCAGCGACACCGCAGCGATCACCGCCGCGAGCACCGGGAAGAACACCGCCAGCGTGAGCACCCCACCCACCCCGAGGTCCTCGGCCGTGCTCAACGCGATATTGGTGACCGGCTCCGGCGAGGTGTTCACCGCCATGCGCGTCCCCGCCTTGACGATATGACTGGCCAGCGCCGTCGTCCCACCCACCGCCGCGGCGAACAGAGTCGGCAGCGAATCGTCCTGCCCCGCGATGAGCGCCGCCACCACCGCCCCCGACGCGGGCCGCACCACGGTGTGCACCGCGTCCCAGAACGAATCCAGATACGGGATCTTGTCCGCCACCGCCTCGATCACGAACAACACCCCCGCCGCGATCAGCACATCGGTGCGCTGCAACCCCGGCGGCACATCCCCCGCCCACCCGATCCGCCCGAACACCCCGAGCAGAAACACCACCGCGTACGCGTTGATCCCGCTGGCCCAGCCCGCGGTGAATATCAGAGGCAGCACCGACATCCGCCCAGCGTAGGCCCACCCACCGACACCGACCGGCCCCTCGCCCCGTGTCGCCCCGGCGCTATCGAGCCGGGGGCGACACCCGGTGGACACCACGATCGGTCGCCGCCACCACACCGACGTGGACCGCACCGGCCAGCGCGTGCACCGCACCGACCGGCGTGAGTCCGACGGCGGGCGTTCCCGTCTCGGCATCCACCCAGAGAACGCCGGTTTCGAGACCGATCGCGATCCAGGCGCCGCACGGCGTGAAACACAACGGTGCCCACCAGCTGTCACCGGGGACACCGACCACCTCGTCGTCGACCCGCAGATCCCACACCGGGTGGCCGGTCGCCGCATCCCTGACCACGAGCAGACCGCGATAGCCGTTGGACCCGCTGCGCCCTTCGTCCTTACGGGTCCACGCGGCGACGCGAGTTCCGTCCGGACCGAACACCACCGAGGGGACCAGATCACTCAGCCCCGTCGGTGGCAGGTTCCACGCGTAGCGCTCGGTGCGGACTCCGTCCGCCGCGATGTCGATCATGCTGAGCCAGGTCGATCCCTGCATACTGTTGCCGACGGCAAGACAACGACCGTCGGGCGAGAACCGCGGCGTGATATCCCAATCGCCGACCATGATCTCGTCATCGTCATATCGCACACCGCGCTCGATATCGACGACCACCAGCTGCTCACTGCCGGTAAGCGCCAGCAGCCGACCGTCGGGAGACCACGCCGCGTGCCCCTGCACCCGGTCCGGAAGCAGCTCGGCGGGGAGTTCCTCGACGGTGCCGAGGTCGTTCCAGTCCCACAGCAGGACCGCTCCGTCGGCGATCGCCGCGATCCGGGTCCCCTTCGTCGACCCACACAGTCCCCAGTTCTTCCGCCCGACCTCGATGACCCGCAACGGCTCCGGTGCGGGCGTCAATCGCCACTGGACCAGGTGCGCGCCGGAGTTGCTGCTGCTCAACGCTTCCGGCAGCGAGGGATGGATCACCAGCGCCGTGTGGGGCTCCGACACGACGGCACGGGATTCGGTCTCGCGCGCCCGGTTCGCGCCTCCCGGACTTCTCCACCATTGCCACACGCTGTGAGGCTAGGCGTTGCCGTCGGCCACGCGATACCGAACCGGATTCCGCCCGTCGGCCTTTCGTGGCGACGAGGGCTAGTAGGTCGAGCTCTCCCGATGCCAGGGCAGGCCGGGGGCCGAGCGGGTGGCTTGTCGGCCGGGCTCGAGGTCGAGGACTTCGGTGAGGGTGGGGTCTTCGTCGATGGTGTGGTGGAGGTGGCCGATGTGGCCTTCGGTGGTGGCGAAGGCGGCTCAACCCAGCTCGAGTCGGGCGATGCCCCGGGAAGTGGTGGAACGCTTCAGCGCAGGGCCGCCCGTCCGCGGATCCGCCCCAGGATCACCAGGACGATCAGTGTCACCACGACCAGGACTGTCGTTCCGGCGGCGGCGTCGAAGACCTCGCCGCGGTCGGTCTGGGCGAAGATGCCGACCGGCAAGGTCTTCCAGGTCGCGGGGTAGACCATGATGGTCGCGCCGAGTTCGCCCATGGACAGGGCGACGGCGAGTCCCGCGGCGGCGCCGAGGGCGGGCAGCAGCAGGGGCAGGGTGACCTGGAACAGGACCCGGACCGGGCCCGCGCCGAGCGATTCGGCGGCTTGACGGTAGGCGGGGTCGAGACGATCGAGGGCGGCGGAAACGGCGCTGAAGGCATAGGCCAGGACCAGGACGCTGTGGGCCAGGATGACGATCCATTTGGTGCCACCGAGCAGCAGCGGGCGCTCGTTGAAGGCGATGAGGACGCCGAGTCCGAGCGCCACCGAGGGCACGGCCACCGGCAGGTGGAAGACCGCGTCGGTGAGCCGGCGCAGCCAGTGGGGTGCTTCCCGGGAGGCCAGCGCGGCCCAGGTGCCCAGGACCAGCGAGACCGCTCCGGCCAGCAGGGCGGTCTGCAGGCTCACCGACAGACTCGCGGCCTGCTCGCCGCTGAGCGCGGCACCGAGGCGGGCGACGCCGAGATCCGACGGCAGCGGGCCGGTCCAGCCGCCTGCCAGCGCGGCAGCCACCACGGTGGCGATCGGGGCGAGGAACACCACCGCGACGACCATCCCGAACACGCCGAGTACCAGCGCTTTTCCGCGCGGAGTCCAGACGAGCACGATCAGTCCCCCTTCGGGCGGGCGGTGAACCGGGCGAAGACGAACCGGTAGGCGAGATAGAGGCCGAGCGAGAGCAGCACCTGGACCGAGGCCAATACCGCGGCGCCGGGCAGGTCGAAGGTGACGATGCCGCGGGTGTAGATGAGGGCGGGCAGTGTGAGCACGCCCTTGGCGCCGGTGAACAGGACGATGCCGAACTCGTTGAGCGTCAGCAGCAGCACCAGGCTGCCGCCCGCCGCCAGCGCGGGCCACGCCTCCGGCAGCACCACCTGACGCAGCACCCGCCACGGTGACGCGCCGAGGCTGGCGGCCACGTCGAGTTGTTCGCGCGGGAGCTGGGCGAACGCGGCGAGCAGCGGCCGCACCACGAAGGGCGTGAAGTAGGTGATCTCGGCCAGGATCACCCCGAGCGGGGTGGTGAGGAAGTCGACGACCGGTTGCGTCGCGCCGGTCAGCTCGGCCAGCAGGGCGTTCACCGCACCCGCCGTGCCGTAGAGGAAGGTGAAGGCGAGGGTGATCAGGAACGACGGCAAGGTGAGGATGGTGTCGATCAGCCGCCCGACCACGCCGGAGCCGGGGAACGGCACGAAGGCCAGCACCACCGCGAGGAAGGTGCCCAACACCAGGCAGCCCAGGGTCGAGCAGACGGCGATGGAGACGGTGCGCCACAACGCTTCCCGGAACACCGCGGACCCCAGGTCCGAGGTCCACACTCCGGTCCCTCGGCCGGTCGGTGTCTCCACCGATTCGGTCAGCACCCGCAGAATCGGATAGCCCGCGATGCCGAGCACCACGAGCACCGGTGGCAGCGTCCACGCGATGGGCACCCACTTGCGCGGCGCTACAGGAGGTTTCGCGGCGGGCACGGAGCGATCGAGAACGGGCGCGCTCACCGCCCCGCCCCCGCCGCACCACTCGCGTCGCCGAGCGGACGCGGAATGAGCACACCGGCCGGGTCCGGTAGCCGCACACCGACGATCGCGCCGGACTCGCCGGTGAAATGTCCCGGTACCTCGGCGGCGAGGTTCTCCGGCAGACCGTCGACGGCCAGTTCGACCCGGGTCGAGGCCCCGCGCCAGACCGCGTTCAGCACGGTGGCGCGCACCGCCTCGTGATCACCGGGCTTGCCGAGGGTGACCGTGTGCGGCCGGATACACAGCAGCGCTTCGTCCTCCGGTGCCCAGGCGGCGCGGCCGACCCCGGGCGCCGGGGCCTGCGCGCGCAGGGTGTTGCCGCCGGCGCTGACCAGCGCCGCCGTCCCGGAGACATGGTTGACGGTGCACGACACCAGGTTCGCGCCGCCCAGGAATCCGGCGGTGAAATCGGTGGGTGGGCGCTGCCAGAGGCTCTCGGCGGTGTCGATGTCGACGAGGCGGGCCTCGCGCATCACCGCGATCCGGTCGGCCAGGGCCAGCGCCTCGGACTGATCGTGGGTGACATACAGCATGGCCGTGTCGGGCAGGGCCCGGCGCAACTGCTGGAGCTCACCGAGCATGGTGTGCCGCAATTGCGCGTCGAGCGCGGCCAGCGGTTCGTCCAGCAGCAGCACCGGCGGCCGGATCGCCAGGGCGCGGGCGATGGCCACCCGCTGCTGCTGACCACCGGACAACTCGCGCGGCAACCGCTTCGCGTAGCCCGCCATCCCGACCATCTCCAGCGCCTCGGTGACCCGCGCGCCGAGCTCCGCGCGCGGCACCCGGTGCGATTTCAGCCCGAAGGCGACATTGCCGTGCACGCTCAGATGCGGGAACAGCGCGTAGGACTGGACCACCACACCGATCCCGCGCCGCGCGGGCGAGAGATCGGTGACATCACGCCCACCCAGCCGCACCGCGCCCGAGGTGGGCCGGACGAACCCGGCCAGCGTCTTGAGCGCGGTCGACTTGCCCGACCCACTCGGGCCCAGCAGCGCGACGGTCTCGCCGACGGCGACGCGCAGGGTGAAATCGGCCAGCGCGGTCGTGGCCTTGCGGCCCCGGCCGTAGCGGACACCGACCCGGTCGAACACGATCGCCGGTTCGGGCACCGCCACGGCAGCGGTCGTGGACTTCGTACGGAGGTCACCGTCGGACATCGTCAACTCCTCGACAGCACAGCCGGATTCAGCTACCGGTCGCCTTCTGGTACGCCGCGAGATCGGCGTCCAGCTCGGCGAGGACCTTGTCCCAGTCGACCGCGACCACCTCGACCCCGCGCAGCGCGGCGGCCGGACCGCCCTCGGCGGGCGCGGCCACATCGGTGCGCGGCGACACCGCGAACGCCTCGGGACCGAGCTTGCTCTGGGCCTCGGGGGCGAGCAGGAAGCGCATGAGTTCGGTGGCGTCGGCCTGGTGCGGGGCGCCCTTGGCCAGGCCCATCACGTACGGCACCGGCACGGTGGAGCGCTTGCCGTCGGCGGCGGGGAAGAACACGTCGAACTTCGAGCCTTTCTCCTGCACGTTGGTGAGGTTCATCTGCACGTCACCGTTGGCGATCAGCAGTTCACCCTTGTCGACCTTGGCCTGCAACTTGCCGGTCGAGGACGACGGGCCGACATTGTTGGCCTGCAGGGCCGCCAGGTAGTCGAGCGCGCCCTGCTTGCCGCGCAACTGCTGCAACAACACCAGCACCGCGGTCCCGTCACCGGCCTGGCCGGGGGTGGAGTACTGCAGCTTGCCCTTGTATTCCGGCTTCAGCAGGTCGTCCCAGGTGAGGGCGCGGGAATCGACCGCGGGGTTGGCGATGAAGCACAGGTAGTTGTTGGCGAGGGTGACGTAGTGCCCGTCGGGGTCCTTGTCGGCGGCGGGCACGGCGGCGGTGTCGATCCCGCTGGGCTGCAACAGGCCCGCCTGCTCGGCCTTCTGGATGAACGGCGGCAGGGTGACGACCACGTCGGCCTGCGGATTGGACTGTTCCTTGTCCACCCGGTTCACCACCTCGCCGGACCCGGCCTCCACCAGGTTCACCGCGATCCCGGTCTGCGCGGTGAACTCGGCGAAGCGGTTCTTGTACCAGCCGCCGACGCCGTCGGCGGAGTAGACGGTGACGGTCCGGCCGTCCGCGGATTCGGTGCCGGTGCCACCGCAGGCCGCGGTGAACGCGACCGCGGTGACCCCGGCCAGCAGCAGGGCGACGCGGCGGCGCGCGGTGAGGGAAGTACGCACGATGACGACAACTTTCGATTCGAGGGGAGATCGCAGGAGGACAGTTCAGGCGGAGATCAGCGCGGGGAACTCGGCGACGGAGCCGATGACGTGGGTGGCACCGGCCGCGCGCAGCTGCGCTTCGGTGTGCGCGCCGGTCAGCGTGCCCGCCACGATCCCGGCGCCCGCGGCGAGACCGGTGGCGATATCGCTGGTGGTGTCGCCCAGCACGGCGATCCGCGCGACCGCGTCGACGCCGAGGCGCAGCGCGGCGGTGAGAACCAGATCCGGGTGGGGGCGGCCGCGGCCCGCGTCCGAGGGCGCGAGGGTGAGGTCGGCGAGGCCGGTCCAGCCGAGGGCGGACAGCAGCGCGTCCTGGGTACCGCGGCTGAAGCCGGTGGTCAGGGCGACGCGCACGCCCGCGTCCCGCAGCGCCGTGATCGCCTCGGCCGCACCGGGGATCGGCGCGATGCCGGCGTCGGTGATCAGCGCGTCGTAGGCGGTTTCGAAGGCGCGGTCGGCGGCCAGGGCGGCGTCCTCGTCGCCGAGCAGCGCGCGGAACACCGCGATCTTGGACTGGCCCATGGTGTCGAGTACATAGCGGCGGGCCTGCTCCCGGCGGGGCCCTTCGGTCTCGATCCCGGCGGCGGTCGCGGCCTGTTCGAAGGCGCGCAGCACGAGTCCGTCGTCGGCGACGGTGGTGCCCGCCATGTCGAGTACGGCCAGCTGAATCCGGTTGTCCGGCACGGTGTTCCTCACAATCCGATCTTCTCGGCGGTCTGTTCGCCGAGGGCGGGGCCCAGGGTCATGCCGCGGCCGCCCGGGCCGGTGACGACCCAGACGTTGGCACCGGCACGCACCCGGGTGACCAGGGCGCCGGGATCGACGCTCTGGCTGTAGACACCGGCCCAGCGCCGCACGATCGGCGGCAGCGCACGACCCAGCAGCGCCTCGGTGACCTCGGTGAGGTGCTCGTAGGGCGCCTCGTCGACGTCGAAGGCGAACGGCTCGGTGTATTCGTGGGTGTCGCCGATGGTCAGGCCGCCGTGCAGGCGCTGCACGCACAGCAGCTGCATCTTGTGTTCGGCGGCGGTGGCGGTCTGCGACTGCTCGGCGGTCAGCGAATCCACCTGCGGCCCGGCGAATCCCGGGTAGTAGCGGAAGCTGTCGCCGTCGGCGATCGCGGTGGTGAGGGGTTCGCCGAGCGGAGCGGTCTGCATCATCTGCAGGCGGACGCGCCGCACCGGGAGCTCACCGGCGAGTTCGCGGGTGAGGCCGGAATGGGCGGCGCCGGGGCAGTGCACCACCAGGTCGCCCTCGTGACGGCGGCCGTGATCGTCGAGAACCGTTGCGCCGGAGGCGGTGTCGAGTACCGAGCGGGCCTCGGTGCCCTCGTGGAAGGTGTAGCGGCCGGTCGCGGCCATGTGGGCGCGCAGGGCGGGCAGTGCCTGGCGCGACTCGACGACGGCGTCGGCCGAACAGTGCAGCCCGGCGAGGAAGTCACCGCGCAAAGCCGGATTGAGCGCGCGCACCCGGGCGGGATCGAGCAGCGTGAAACCCCGCGCCGCCGCGGTCGGTCCCGTGGCGGCGGCTTCGGCGACCGCGAGTTCGGCCTGCGTCCGGACGAGGGTGATCGAGCCGGCGGGGCGGAAGCCGACACCGGCGACGCGGCCACCGATCTCGGCCCACATTTCCCGCGACCGCAAGGTCAGCGCCAGTTCGTCCGCCGAACGCCCGGAGACCCAGACCAGACCGAAGTTGCGGACCGTCGCCCCGCGCGCTTCCCGCTCGCGTTCGAGCTGAACGACCGTGTGGCCGCGGGTGATCGCCGCCCAGGCGTGCGCGGTGCCGAGAATCCCGCCACCGATGATGACCAATCGCATGCCGACGATGGTGGCAAATGGTCTAGACCGATAGGTGTGGGCCGCGGGAACGCTGGGTTAACTTTTGGTATAGACCAATCCGGGTAGGCTGGCGGCATGGCAGCCCCGCACACCACGCGCGTCCCCAAGGTGTTCCTGGTCCGCACCGAGATCGACGCCATCCTGGCCGATCTCGCCGAGGGCGACCCGGTGCCCGCCGAACGCGAGCTGGCCACCCGCTTCGGTGTCGCGCGCGAAACCGTGCGTCAGGCACTGCGGGAACTGCTGGTGGAGGGCAGGATCCGGCGCCAGGGCCGGGGCACCGTGGTGTCGCGGCCCAAGCTCGCGCAGCCGCTGTCGCTGCGCTCCTACACCGAGGGCGCGATCAGCCTCGGCCGCACCCCCGGCCGCATCCTGGTCGCGTGGGAGAACATCCCCGCCGACGCGGCGACCGCGGCCGACCTCGAGCTGGCACCCGGCACCGAGGTGATGCACCTGGAACGGGTCCTGCTCGCCGACGGCGAACGCATCGGCCTGGAGAGCACCTACCTGCCACTGCACCGCTTCGCCGGACTGCGGGACAGTTACGACCCGACGACCTCGCTCTACGCAGCGATCCGCGCGACCGGCATCGAACTCGCCGGTGCGCGCGAACGCATCGAGACCGTCCTGGCCGCACACAGGGAGGCGGGGCTGCTCGACTGCACCACAGCCCTGCCGATGTTGCTGCTGCACCGGCGCAGTGTCGACGCCGACGGCGCACCCGTCGAACGAGTGCGCTCGCTCTATCGCGGCGACAGGGTCGCCTTCGAAGCGCGGCTCACGCCCGAGCCCGGCTGATCCTGCGTCACTGCTCGGGCAAGCGCCGCCTGCCGCCGGTGACATCGGTGACCAGGTCGGTGTACCCGTCGACGAGTTCGGCCAGGTGGTACCAGTGCTTGTGCGTGCTGTCGCTGCGTGCCCCGTCGAGGTCGATGGCCTGGTTGGCATCCACCCAGCTGCGCGCCATCCGGTCCACGACGGCACCGAGGCTCTCGGTGTGCAGCGAGGCACCGTTGCGGTGCAGCGGCATCTCCGAGACGATCCAGTCGTTGATATCGTCGACGAGTTCACCTCGCCTGCAATCGATTTCCGCGATCAGCGCGGCGTCACGCACCTGTGCCCGCCGCTCGTGCAGTTCGGCCAGCGCGTGCGCCGAACGCAACAATTCCCGATCCTGAAAACGCCGACCCTGGAATGCGCACAACAATTGCGGCGCGGTCGGAAGTACCCCCATCACCGGCGCGCTCATCGCAACGCCCCGAATTCACCCGACACCCAAGATTTGTGTACCAACATGATTGGCTCTCGATTCGGTTATCCCGGTCTTCTGTTCGGATTGCTCGCAACCAGGCTAACTGGATCATGCTCGCTCACAAGCGGAAACGCAAGATTGCGTTGTCACTCCTGCGGTAAAGCCTCCCTGACAGAACCGGCGGTCACATCCGCAGTGCCACAGCGGGTTCCGGCGTGTCGCGCGACGCGCTGACCACCATCGATCCCGGTATGCCCGCCGTCTTCGCCGATCGCGTGACATCGGGGCGCCCCGGCGCAATAATGCGATTCACCAAGCGCGCCACCGGCGAAGGGGAACCAATGGCAGGCAAGCGCACGACACTGACCGTCAGGCTACGCAGACTCGCCGCCATGCTGCGCGAGTTACGCGAAAGCGCAGGCCTCAGCAAAGAAGACGTCAGCGCACGCACCGGCATCAACGTGACCACGCTGTACCGCATCGAAATGGCGCAGGCCAGGCCGCAGCGCCGCACGCTCAGCGCCATGCTCGACCTGTACCAGGTCACCGACAAGATCCGCGACGAGGCACTGAATCTGCTCTCCGACGCACTCAAACCGGGGATGTCACACGCCTACGAGGGCGCGCTGTCCGATGTCTATGCCACTTACATCAATTTCGAGGCGGAGGCGCTGTCGGCCAGGCAGTACCAGACATCGACGGTGCCCGGCCTGCTGCAGACCTTCGACTACGCCGCGGCGGTCATCGACACCTCCATGCCGCGCCTTGACGCGGCGGTGATGGAGAGCAGGGCGCAGGCGCGGATGGATCGCGCGGTCAACCTGACGAAGGAGGACCCGCTCGAGCTGTGGGTCGTGATGGACGAGGCGGCCATCCGCAGGGTCGTCGGCGGCCCCGCGACGATGGTCGGCCAGCTCGACCGGCTGCTCGACGAGACCAAGCGCAAGAACGTGATCCTGCAGGTACTGCCCTTCGACGCGGGCGCGCATCCCGGGATGGCCGGTTCGTTCACGCTGCTCGACTTCCGCAATCCGGTCGACCCCGAACTGGTGTACGTGGAGAGCATGTCGGTGCACGACCTGGTCGAGGGACATTCCGAGATCCGCCGCTTCGGCGTGATCTTCGATCAGCTGCGGGCCATGGCGTTGAGCCCGAGGGACTCGGCGGCGCTCATCGCGCGGGCGCGCGACGATCTCGCGAAGTCGGTCCCCGACCTCTGAGCCGCACGGGACTCAGCAGGTGGTTCCGCACGGCCGCCGGATCGGCGCGTGCGGTGCCGTTTCCAGGGGCATCCGGGGATCAGTAGGGCAGGCTGCGCACGCCGGCCCAGAGGTCGTCGACCAGGCGCTGATAGCTGTCGGCGAGGTCCTCGAGCCGGACCCACTCGTCGTAGAACACCGAGTCGGGGGCACCGGCCAGTTCGACGAAGGCCAGGCTGCTCGCCCTGGCCAGCCGGTCGACCAGGCCGCCCAGGGTCTCGCAGTGTTCGTCGGCGGTGGCCAGCGGTACCGGCGCGGCCAGGATCACCCAACGATCGATCGCGCGCATCAGCTGCGCACGCCGGCGATCGATGGCGGCCAGCTCGGCGGCGGGGGTCCGCTCGCGCACCTGGTGCAGCACGGCCAGCTCACCGGCCGCATCCAGGACCGGATGGTCGTCGTAGGGCAACCCGCGCAACGACGCGAGCAAGGCCGAACGACAGGGCAACAGCGTCGGGCCTGCCGTGCGCTGCCGCACGGGCTGGGAAACCTTCATCTGGCCTACCTCCGGCTCGGGCACGACACCCCGGGTAAGGGTGCCATCGCGTGCGGCAGAACGCGGCGGACAGCACGCGGTCGCGCGCGTCCGGCAATCATCCCGCCACCACTGTCCCCGATGACGGCGCCCGGCGGAAGAATTGGCATACCGGACATTCGGATTGTCCGCCTCCGCCGCCGGGCGCGCACCGGGGCTACTGCACGCGCAGACTGCCGAACAGGCCCTGCTTCTCGTCCTCGGGACCCGCGGTGAAGTACAGGGCGTTCGCGTCGCCCAGGCTCTCCCCGTTGCCGAACAGCAGCGCCCACAGCCCGGCGATCTCGACCGGCTTCGCCTGGCCGTCACGCAGGTAGTCGACGAAGGTGCCGGTGGTGTCGTCGTAGGCGAGCACCCGGCCGAGACCACCGAAGTTGCCGATCAGCAACTTGCCCGACAGCGCACCGAAGTTCGACGGCGCGATCGCGACACCCCAGGGGGCATTGAGCCTGCCGCCGTCGTCGATGATGCGCACCAGCTTGCCCGCGGCGTCGAACTCGGCGACCTTGCCCTTGTCCGGCCTGCCGTCGGCGGCCTTGTCGGCCGCGGCGTCGAGCGCGTCCTCTTCGCCCTTGTCGAAGGCGGTCGAGTCCTTCGCGTCGGGCTTGGTCACCGCGTAGGACACGAACACCCGGCTGCCCAGGGTGGTGACGTTGAACGGCGCCGGATCGCCGGGCACGGCCTTCTTGCCCTTCTCCGGGGTGGAGGCGTCGATCAGCTCGCCGGTGGCGAAGGGGTTGGCGAATCCGGTGGTGGCGACCGGCTGCCAGAACTTGTCGAAGGTGCGGATCTGCGGTTCCGCGCCGAAGTCGGCGGCCAGCAGCTTGTCTCCGGCGGGCGAGAGCGCCAGGCCGAAGAAGGCCATGCCCTGCGCCGAGCCGTCGAAGACCTGGTTCGCGCCGCCGTTGCGGCGGATGATCGCGCCGTCGGGCGCCTGCTCGGTCCAGGCCGAGATCTTGCCCGAGTCGGTGGCGAAGATGAATCGCGCCGAACCGGTCAACGGGATCGGCAGGCCGTCGAGGTCGACCCACTGATCGCGCACCACGAACAGATCCGAGGTGATCGGCGCGGGGTTGAACACCACGCCGGTGGTCTTGCCGACGCTCTTGTCGGTGGTGTCGGCGTCGGCGCCGGGGACGGCGACCGAGGTGAGCTGGTCCTGGCTCAGCTTCTGCAGCTTGGGATCCGAGGAGCTGTGCACGTCACCGAGGAACTGGTAGGACTTGCCGCCCGCACCGACCCAGAAGTGCCCGCCCGCGCCCTTGGGCCGGTTGGCCAGGCCCCAGGCGTCGACCATCTCGGGAATGGTGAACTGCGCGTGATAGGAGTCCTTGTCGGCGGCCAGGTTGGTCTGGCCGTAGCGGTTGCCCTCGAGCGCGGTCACCTCGCCGGTGGTGGCCTCGGAGCTCGAACAGGCCGTCGCCACCAGGAGCACCGCACCGAACACAGCACCACGTACCAGTCCGGACCGCACCCCGCGGGCGCCCCTCACATGTCCGTTCACGTTCTATCCTTTCGACCTCCGCCGGACGGCGTTCAGGCGTGGCTGACCTTAGCCTGACCGGCGTCGCGGCGTGGCCGTGACCGTCTGTGCGCGTGCGGGTCTAGGCTGTCGGCCGTGGTCGAACCCTCCGCTTCCGTCGCCCCGCATCCCGCCGTCACCGCACTGGCTCCACTGCTGGGCACCTGGCGCGGGCGCGGCCACGGCGAGTATCCGACGATCGAGTCGTTCGACTATCTGGAGGAAGTGGCCTTCGGCCACATCGGCAAACCGTTCCTCACCTACCGGCAGCGGACCAGGGCCGCCGACGACGGAAGGCCGCTGCACGCCGAGACCGGCTACCTGCGCTGCCCGGCGCCCGGCCGGGCCGAGCTGATCCTCGCCCACCCGACCGGAATCACCGAGATCTGCGAGGGAACGATCACCGAAACGGTCGACGGAATTCGCCTCGAATTGAACTCGACGAATATCGGGTTGAGCGGATCGGCGAAATCGGTGACCGCGCTCGGCCGTTCTTTCCACGTGACCGGTGACACCATCGACTACACCCTGCGGATGGCCGCGGTCGGTGAATCCCTGCAGCATCATCTGAGCGCTACTCTGCAACGCGTCTGAACAGATGGATACCCGCTGAACTGCGGATTCATACGCCAGATTCCGGTAATTCATCTTTTCATCACGGTCCGGTACCGGTTGCGTTCGAACACGCCCGCACATAACGCAACAATTGTGTGTCGCTTACCGAAGCCATCTGTTGCCGCTGTTGTCCCCGTTCTAGGTTCGAATGGCTGCCCCCGCAAGAACACCGTCGAAACCCTGAACGAGGGAGACGAGCATGAGGCGTTCCACCCTGATTCTGACCACCGCAGGCATGATTCTCGGCGGCGCCGCTGCCATCGACCTGCTCGACAACACCGGCATCGAGGCCGCGCCCCAGCCGGTCGCGGGGTATCAGGTGCTGCACAACGCGGCGACAGCCCACAACGAGAGCACTTCGCTCGCGGTGGTGCGGGGCCTGCTGGCGACCGACGACGGCGTCACCGTCGCGCTGCCGGGTCAGTAACCCGGCGGCAGCGCGGCGAACATGTCGCGGGTGACCGCGACCGCGTTGTCGGAGCTCCCGCCCTTGACCAGCAGTGTCGCGAAGGCGATGTCGCCGCGATACCCGACGAACCACGAGTGCGACCCGCCCTCGACCTCGGCCTCCCCCGTCTTGCCGTACACCTCGCCCTGGTCCCTGATCCGTTCGGCGGTGCCGCCGGTGACCACCTTGCGCATCATCGTGCGCAACCCCTCCACCACCTCGGGTGCGATGGCGGGCCGCTCGCCGGTGACCTCGGTCGGCCTGCCCGCGATGAGATAGGGCACCGGCGCCGAGCCGTGGGCGACCGTCGCGGCCATCACCGCCATCCCGAACGGGCTCACCACGACCCGGCCCTGGCCGATGCCGTCCTCGGCGCGCTGCACCAGCTCGTCGGCGCGCGGGACCGAGCCCGACATGGTCGGCAGACCCTCCACCCGGTAGTCCTGGCCGATGCCGAGCCGTGCCGCCGCCTCGGTGAGGTCGTCGCCGTCCAGGCGGCTGGCCAGGCGGGCGAAGGTGGTGTTGCAGGAGCGTTCGTAGGCGGTGGCCATCGGCACGTCCCCGACGGTGAACAGGTTGTAGTTGGGGATGGTGCGCTCGCCGATGATGGTGGTGCTCGGGCACGGCAGCACGGTGTCGGGGGTGGCGATGCCCTTGGCCATGGCGGCCGAGGCGGTCACCGTCTTGAAGATCGAGCCCGGCGGGTACTGCCCGCTGGTGGCGACCGGCCCGTCGCGATCGGCGGCCTTGTTCTGGGCGACCGCGAGGATCGCGCCCGTCGACGGACGCAGCACCACCATCATGGTCTGCTCGGTCCGCAGGTCCACGGCGTGCTGGGCGGAGTTCTGCACGAACCGGTCGACGCTGAGCGCGAACGAGGGCGCGGGCTGAGCCGCGACCTCGTGCAGCACACCGAGGTCGGCGCCGTTGGCATTGCGGGTGATCACACTCCAGCCCGCCTTGCCGTCGACCTCCGCGATCACCGTCTTGCGCACCTGGGTGAGCAGGTCGGGCGCGAACTTGCGGTCGGTGGGCACCATGTCCCACTCCTGGGTCACCGTCACACCGGGCAGCCCGATCAGCTGCCCGCCGAGCGTCTCGGCCTCGTACTCGGTGAGCAGGATGACGGTGTAGGGACCCTCGGCCGCGCGGGCGGAGCTCAGGATGTTCTGCGGGGTGTAGGCGACCGGATCGATGCGGCTCAGCGCGCCGGCCAGGGCCCCCGCCACCTGCGTCGGGTCGGGGGCGTCGGCGACGCTGAACCGCACCCGCGACACCTTGCCGGGCACCAGCACGTCACTGCCCGCCGATTCGTTGACCCGGGCGCGGGGGGCGGGGGCGGTCCGCAGCTCGAGGGTCTGGGTGTCGCCCAGGCGGGGGTGGATGTCGGTGGCGGTCCAGCGCACCAGCCAGCGGCCGCCGCTGCGACCCATCTGCAGTTCGCCGGTGTAGGTCCACTGCCTGCCCTTGGGCAGGGTCCACTCGTAGGTGTAGTCGACGGTGGCGGTGTCACCGCTGACGCGCGCGTCGCCGGTGCGGATCCGCAGTTGCTCGGCCTGCAGCGCGTCCCACGCCGAAGTCAGTGCCGCCGTGGCCTTCTCGGGGGCGGTGGTGAGCGCGGCGGCCGCGGCGAGATCGTGCTCGGCGAAGGCGTCGGCGAAGGCGTCGGCGGCGGGCACCGGACCCTGCTGACCCGAGACACAGGCGGTCGCGGCCACCGCGAGGGCGGCCACCGCGTACATGGTGAGCATCCGTGTCCTCATCGGCACCGATGGTAGCGGCGAACACCGCGCAAACCCCGGAAGACACCGCGGTACACGGCCGTTCAGTCGACCAGCACGGTGGCGAAGGTGGCGATCTGCCGGAAACCCACACGGCTGTAGGCACGTCGGGCGATCTCGTTGTAGTCGTTGACGTACAGGCTCGCCGTACGTCCGGTCGCGACAACGGCATTGGCGACCGTCGCGGTCCCGGCCGTACCCGCCCCGGCGCCGCGGAACTCTGGATGCACCCAGACCCCCTGGATCTGGCCGGTGCGTCGCGAGAGCGAGCCGATCTCGGCCTTGTAGACCACCACGCCGTCCTCGAAACGTGCCCAGGCCCGGCCCGATTCGATCAGGCTCTGGATCCGCCTGCGATAGCCCCGGCCGCCGTCGCCGGCGCGGGGATCGACACCGACCTCTTCGATGAACATGGCGATGGCCGCGACCAGATAGCGGTCGATCTCGTCGGGCCGCACCCGGCGCACCCGTCCGTCGGCCCTGGCCGCCGCGGGCTGGGCCAGCGCGAGCAGCGGCTGCTCGGCCCGCAGTTCCCTGGCAGGACCCCAGGCGGGCAGCAGCATCTCCCACAGCGGCAGCGCCAGTTCCTGCCTGCCGACCACCGAGGAGCACACGCGCGGCCAGCGCACCGCCCGATCGGCGAAGGCGCGGATGGCCTGCTGGTCACCGCGCAGCGGAACCAGGTTCGCGCCGGAGAAGCACAACGAGTCGGCGGGGCCACCACGGCTCCACAGTTCGCCGGAGCCGGAGCGCGCGTCGAGACCGAACTCCTGCACGCGGGCGGCGATCATGCACGAGGCCACCGGGTCGGCATCGAGCACACGGAGTACTTCGCCCAGGTCCCGGACGGATACCGGGCGCGCGGGGGCGGTTTTGGACCGTCGCGTCGGCTCCAGCAGACTCCGCACGGGACCAGCCTGCCACGAAAGCGGCCGCAGTGGTACGGGTCCGCGGAATCCGAGGCCCGACCGTGAGTGGCGGATCAGCCGACGGTCACCACGGGGGCCGCCGCGCCGCCGGGCTGCTCGCCCATCTCCTCGGCGATCCGCATGGCCTCTTCGATCAGGGTCTCCACGATCTGCGCCTCGGGCACGGTCTTGACGACCTCGCCCTTGACGAAGATCTGCCCCTTGCCGTTGCCGGAGGCCACACCCAGATCCGCCTCGCGCGCCTCGCCGGGGCCGTTCACCACGCACCCCATCACAGCCACCCGCAGCGGCACCTCCAGCCCGTCCAGTCCGGCGGAGACGGCGTCGGCCAGGGTGTACACGTCGACCTGCGCGCGACCGCACGACGGGCACGACACGATCTCGAGCTTGCGCGGGCGCAGGTTCAGCGACTGCAGGATCTGCCCGCCGACCTTGACCTCCTCGGCGGGCGGCGCCGAGAGCGAGACCCGGATGGTGTCGCCGATGCCCTCCCCCAGCAGCGCGCCGAAGGCGACCGCCGACTTGATCGTGCCCTGGAAGGCCGGGCCCGCCTCGGTGACGCCCAGGTGCAGCGGGTAGTCGCTCTGCGCGGCCAGCTGCCGGTACGCCTCCACCATGATCACCGGGTCGTTGTGCTTGACCGAGATCTTGATGTCACCGAAGCCGTGCTCCTCGAACAGGCTCGCCTCCCACAGCGCCGACTCGACCAGCGCCTCCGGGGTGGCCTTGCCGTACTTCTCCAGCATCCGCTTGTCCAGCGATCCGGCATTGACACCGATACGAATCGGGATGCCCGCGGCGCCCGCGGCCTTGGCGACCTCGCCGACGCGGCCGTCGAACTCCTTGATGTTGCCCGGGTTCACCCGTACCGCGGCGCAGCCCGCGTCGATCGCGGCGAAGATGTAGCGCGGCTGGAAGTGGATGTCGGCGATCACCGGGATCTGCGACTTCTTGGCGATGGTCGCCAGCGCGTCGGCGTCCTCCTGGCGCGGACACGCCACCCGCACGATGTCGCAGCCCGACGCGGTGAGCGCGGCGATCTGCTGCAGGGTCGCGTTGATGTCGTGGGTCTTGGTAGTGGTCATCGACTGCACCGAGATCGGCGAGTCGCTGCCCACGCCGACCGAGCCCACCTTCAGCTGGCGGGTCTTGCGCCGGGGAGCGAGCACAGCAGTGGGAGCGGCGGGCATCCCCAATCCGATGGTGCTGGTCACGGTCGCTGCCTTCTTTCGTGCGTGTTCGCGGTGTCGACCCGGCTCGTCTGTCCCCGAGCTTAGTCGCGCAGGAACCGACGGTGCCCTGTGAGGGCTACGACAGAGGTTCGCCGCGACTACTGCAGGCGGATGGGATTGACGATGTCGGCGGCCAAGGTCAGGAGCATGAACGCACCACCGATCACCACCGCCACATACGTCACGGGGAGCAGCTTGAGGTAGTCGACCGGACCGGCCGGCGCCTTGCCGCGCCAGCCGCGCACCGTGTCGCGGAGCTTCTCGTAGAGCACCACCGCGATGTGGCCGCCGTCCAGCGGCAGCAGCGGCAGCAGGTTGAACGCGCCCAGGAAGAAGTTCAAGCTCGCCAGCACCAGGATGAACACTCCCCAGAGACCCTGCTCGGCGGTCTCGCCACCGATACGGCTGGCGCCGTACACGCTGACCGGGGTCTCCGGATCGCGCTCGCCACCGGTGACCGCCTCCCACAGGGCCGTCACCTTCTGCGGCATCTTGGCCAGCGACTTCACCGTCTCCACGAAGAAGTCACCGGTGAACGACACCGTCGCCGGGATCGCGGCGAGCAGGCCGTACTGCTGGGGCTCGGCGTAATCGGGACCGACACCGACCGCGCCGACCTCACGCGCCGGGCCCTCCTTGGGCGAACGCAGCACCCGCTCCGGCGTCACCGGCACGGTGAGGGTCTGCCCGTCCCGCTCGATCGTGTAGGTGAACGGCCCGGTCTGCTTCTGGGTCTCGGCCTGGAACTGCGCCCACGTGGTGACCTCGACACCGTTGACCGACTTCACCACGTCACCACGCTGCAGGCCCGCCCGCTGAGCCGGACCGGCACCGGTGCACGGGGCCAGGGTCTTCTCGGGCGTCTCCTGGGCGACACAGCTCATGCTGCCCAGCGACGTGGCGGGCGGCTGCTCGAGCTGCGGCAGCCCCCAGCCCACGGCCAGCACCACCAGCAGGATGAATCCGAGCAGGAAGTTCATCGCGATACCGCCGAACATCACCACCAGGCGCTTCCAGGTGGACTGGCGGTACATCGCCCGCTCGACCTCTTCGGCCTCCAGCTCGTCCAGGGCGGTCATGCCCGCGATATCGCAGAAACCGCCCAGCGGCAGGGCCTTGAGCCCGTACTCGGTCTCGCCACGACGGAAGGAGAACACCTTCGGCCCGAAACCGATGAAGTACCGGCGCACCTTCATGCCGGTGGCCTGCGCGGCCCACATGTGCCCACACTCGTGCAGCGCGATCGAGATCGTGATACCGAGGGCGAACAGTGCGAACCCCAGCGCGAATAGCATCTGGCTCCTGTGTCATTTGGCGGCTGGCGCCGCGGGTTTTCGGCCTCGTAACCCCGAATCCGAGGGGCGATACTCCGGCTTCGCCGTGACGTCTCGCCCCTCGGATCCGGGGCGGCCGAAAACCGTGGTGGCTGGGTTCGGTCAGGACGCGATGCTTTTCGCGGCGTACTCCCGTGCCCAGCGGTCGGCCGCGAGGACGTCGTCCAGGGTATCGGGTTCGGCGTGCCACCGGTCGGCGGCCTCCACGGCGCGTGTGACGGTGCCCACGATCTGGGGGAAGGTGATCGCGCCGTCCAGGAAAGCCTGCACGGCTACCTCGTTGGCGGCGTTGTAGACGGCGGTGACGCTGCCGCCCGCCTCGCCGGCTCGCCGGGCCAGGCGGACCGCCGGGAAGACGGTGTCGTCGACCGGTTCGAAGGTCCAGGTGGACGCGGTGCTGAAATCACAGGGTGTGGCGGCGCCGGGGATGCGGTCGGGCCAGCCGAGGGCCAGGGCGATGGGCAGGCGCATGTCGGGTGGGCTGGCCTGGGCGAGGGTGGAACCGTCGGTGAAGGTGACCATGGAGTGCACGATCGACTGCGGGTGCACGGTGACGTCGATGCGGTCGTAGGGGACGCCGAAGAGCAGATGGGTCTCGATCAGTTCCAGGCCCTTGTTCACCAGCGAGGCGGAGTTGAGCGTGTTCATCGGTCCCATCGACCAGGTGGGATGGTGTGCGGCCTCGGCGGGGTTCACCGATTCCAGCATCTCGGTGGTCCAGCCGCGGAACGGGCCGCCCGAGGCGGTGAGCACCAGCCGGTCGACCTCCTCGGCCCGGCCGCCGCGCAGGCACTGGGCCAGCGCGGAATGCTCCGAGTCGACCGGCACGATCTGGCCGGGGGCGGCCGCGCGGGTCACCAGGGAGCCACCGGCGACGAGGGATTCCTTGTTGGCCAGCGCCAGCCGGGTGCCCGACTCCAGGGTGGCCAGGGTGGGTTCGAGGCCGAGCGAACCGACCAGCGCGTTGAGCACGACATCGGCCTCGGTGCGGCGCACCAGTTCGGTCACCGCGCCCGGACCGCCCAGCGCGAGCCCCAGTTCCTCGGCGGCTCCCGGCTCGGCGACGGCGGCATTGCGGGTGCCGGTGGCCGCCATCTGCGCGGCGAGCAGGGCCGTATTGCCTCCGCGCGCGGCCAGCCCGACGACCTCGAAACGGTCCGGGTTGGCGGCGATCACGTCCAGTGCCTGCGTCCCGATCGAACCGGTACTGCCCAGGAGCAGCACCTTCACCCGGTCGGCGGACTTGGTGTCGTCGTGCGCGGCACGCGTTGCTGGGTGGGACACGGGCCCATTGTGGCAGGGCTGCTGGCTACGACATGCGGTCGTATGCCACGATAAGCACACTCGCCTTACCGTTACCCGAGCCTAAGGAGCGATCGTGGCCGCCACGGACCTCGAAAAAGTCAGCACCGAGCGCCCTGTCGCCACCACCGTCGACCCCGCCGAGGTGCCCTCGGCCGCCTGGGGCTGGAGCGGTGAGTCGCGCAAGACCGCGCGCATCGCGGCCTGGGTCGTCGTGGTCGCCCTGCTCGGCATGACCATCGGCAACCACCAGGGCCACGTCGAGGACATCTTCCTCATCGGCCTGGCGGGCCTGATCGCGGCCATCCTGGTCGTCGACTCGCTGACCCAGCGCATCCCGAAGTAACCTTCGGCACCGAAACATTCCGCCTGCGGCCGCAACAGTTGTTGCGGCCGCAGGCGTTTTCGTGTCAGCGTCCGCGCCGGGCGCCCGGTTTGCGGCCGCCGCGCGAGGCGCCCTGACGCGAGTTCTGCTTGGCGGCGGGCTTCTTCGTGGCCTTGGCGGGCGCCTTGGCCCGGCGCTGCGGCTCCGGCGCCGCGCCGCGCGAGCTGTTGGCCGAGCGCCCACGCACGATGCCGACGAACTCCTCGACCAGTTCACCGTCGGCGCCCGCGGGCCAGGCCAGCGCGATCTCGGTGAACGGGGTGTCGCTGATCGGGCGGTACACCAGGTCGCGCCGATGGTGCAGGCGCGCGATGGATTGCGGCACGATCGTCGCCCCGCCGACCGCGGCGACCAGGGCCAGGGTGTCGGCCGCCTCGTCCAGATCACTGCCGTCCTGGATACGTTCGGCCGCCAGGTCGGCGGGGGTGACGGTGTCCAGCAGGGAGAGCTCGTCGTCCTTCTGCACCACCGCGACCGGGGTCTCCTGCCACAGCGGGATCGCGTTGATCTCGGTGCGCTCGATCGGCAGCCGGACGAAGCACAGGTCGACGCGGCCCTCCCGCAGCGCGGCCTCCTGCTCGCGCTGCGGCACGCCGAGCACCTCGAGCGGATGCTCGGGCAGCCGCTCCCCCCAGATCCGCGCCCACTTCGACACCGTCACCCCGGGGACGAATCCCACTCGCAGACTCGCCGGTGCGGCCGGCTTCTGTTCGCGTTCGGCCTGCTCGGCGGCACCGATTAGGGCGCGCGCGTGCACGAGCAGGGCGGCGCCGTCCTCGGACAGCGTGGTGGGCGAGGCACCCGGCACGAACACCCGGGTACCGAGTTCCTGTTCCAGCTCGATGACGGTGGCGCTGAGCGCCTGCCGCGAGATCCGCAGCCCCTTGGCGGCGCGCGCGAAGTGCAACTCCTCGGCCACGGCGACGAAACGACGCAACCGGGCGAGGTCGATGGAGTCGGCGGCGGTGACGTCGAAGTCGCTCATTCTGACCAGAATATGGCACCCGCCGAACCGGCAGGCGCGCCGATCACTGGTTGAGCAGTACCGCGACGACCACCATGATCGCCGCCACCACCCCGAGCACCAGCAGGTAGACGCCGAGCACCGACCCCCAGTTGTTGCGCGCGGGCGGCACGGGTCGCGGCATCGGCATCGCGGGTCGCTGCCACGGCTGCGGCGCCACCGGGCGCGGCATCTGCTGCGGCGGGATCGGCGCCGCGACCGGGAACGGACCCGCTGGCGTGCCCTTCGCGTCGACCGGGCGCATCGGCTGCATCCCGACGAACGGCGTGGCCTGCGCGTGCGCGCCCGACGGCGGCCGCGCGATCGGGCGGGCACCGGTCGTCGGTGTCCGCAGGGCGCGCTGGGCGGCGTCGACGAACTCCTCGCAGGAGGTGAACCGGTCGGCGGGGCGCTTGGCCAGCGCGCGGGCCATCACCGCGTCGAGCACCGGCGGCAGCCCGGCCCGGCGCGGGCTCACCGGCGGCGGCGGGGACTGCAGGTGACCGGTGATCACCGCGGCCGGACTGGCCGATTCGAACGGCGCCGAGCCGGTCAGCAGGGTGAACAAGGTGCAGGCCAGCGAGTACTGGTCGGCGCGGTGGTCCAGCGGGACGCCGGTGAGCTGCTCGGGTGCCGCGTAGGCCAGGGTGGCGGTGAACGAACCGGTCTCGGTGAGATGGCCGGAGTCGTCGCGCAGCCGGGCGATGCCGAAGTCGGTGAGATACACCCGTTCTTGGCTGTTGGAGCGGGCCAGCAGGATATTGGCCGGTTTCACGTCGCGATGCAGGACCCCGGCGCGATGGGCGTAGTCGAGGGCGGCGGCGGTCTCGCCGATGATCTGCAACGCACGGTCGGGTGGCAGCGTGGTGGGATCGAGGGTGGAGGCGTCGACCCCGTCGATGTACTGCATGCTGATCCACAGCTGGTCGTCCTCGACGCCGCGGTCGAACACGGTCACGATATTGGGGTGGTCGAGCTGGGCGACCAGGTCGGCTTCTCGTTCGAACCTGGCCCTGATCTCCTTGTCGGTGAACAGTTCCTGATTCAGCAGCTTCAGCGCCGTCCAGCGGGGCAGGCGCGGGTGCCGGGCCAGGTAGACCGAACCCATCCCGCCGCGACCGAGCTGCCGTTCGATGGCGTATCCGGCGAATACCGTTCCGTCAGAAACCACGCTGACCCCCGAATCTGGCTCGTCGTCCGACGCGCTGGACCCTATCAAACGGTGTACACCCCGGGTCCGGGTCACTCACAGTGGCGCCGTGGCCACCAGGGTGGCGAGCTCGGCGGTCCGGTCGCCGGTGAACCGCGGAATCGTGAACAACACGAAGCGCTCGCGCGCGGGATCGGTGAACTGGGAGACCACCGTGGACGTGTCGACGCCGTGGCTGGAGCGGAACAGCACCTGCCGGTCCAGGCGCCCGGCCGCGGGGGTCGCCGGCCCGGCCTGGGCCGCGTCGACGAAATCGGTGACCGCCTCGTCGGCCGCGCTCGCGGTGCCGTAGCTGTAGAAGCGGTAGGCGAAGCCGGTGTCGTCGGGGCTGAGAAATTCCCAGCGGGCCTGCCAGCCGTCGAAGGCCGACAGCGCGCCCTCGGCGGCGTAGAAGCCCTCCCAGCGCGGCGCGGCCCGGCAGGTCGTCCCGAAGTGCCCGTCGGTGTCTTCGAAGGAGTCCGGGAGCATGCCGGGGAACGCCGCGGCCATGGCGTTCAGGTCCTGGTGTCCGCGTGAGCGGCCCAGTTGCAGGGCGAGGAATCCGGTGTTGTCGCGCCAGGCCCACACACCGGCGCCGACGACGACGGCAAGCACCAGGCCCAGGGCGATCAGCCACCCCCGGCCACGTCGGCGCGGTGCCGCGGGCCGGGCGGAATGCGGTTGTGGCGGCATCGGATACGGCCGCGCCGCCGCGAATCCCGGGGGTCGATGCGGAGCCGCGGACTGCCCCACCGGGCGGTACGGCGTCGGAGCGTGCCGCGCGGGTGGGGCGGCGACCGTCGCTCGCGCGTCGGTGGCGCCCCGCACGGCCCGGCGGGCGGCGGCGGCGAACTCGGCGCACGAGTCGAACCGCTCGGCGGGCCGTTTGGCCAGGGCCCTGGCCAGTACCGCGTCCAGGGCGGCGGGCAGGTCGGGTCGATGGGTACGCAGCGACGGCGGAGCGGACCGCTGATGTCCCTGGATGACCAGCACCGGGTTGTCGGCCTCGTACGGCGCGAGCCCGGTGAGCAGCGCGTACAGCGTGCAGGCCAGCGAATACTGGTCGGTGCGGTGGTCCAGGTCCGCGCCGGTGAGCTGTTCGGGTGCGGCGAAGTCCAGGGTGGCGGTGAAGGTGCCGGTGCGGGTGAGGTGGTTGGCGTCCTCGCGCGGACGGGCGATGCCGAAATCGGCGAGCAGCACGCGCCGGCTGCCACCGGTGCCCGCCAGCAGGATGTTGGCCGGTTTCACGTCGCGATGCAGGACGCCGGACCGGTGGGCGTGGTCGAGCGCGGCGGCGGTGCCCTCGATGACGTGCAGCGCCGTCTCCGCGGGCACCGGGTGCGCGAGCGCGGCGGCGTCCACTCCGTCGACGAACTGCATGCTGATCCACAGGCGTCCGTCGTCGACGCCCCGGTCGTACACGGTGACGATATTGGGATGGTCGAGCTGGGCGGCCAGGTCGGCCTCCCGTTCGAAGCGGGCCCGGATCTCGGTGTCGGCGAACATCTCCGGGTTGAGCACCTTGAGCGCGATCTGCCGCGGCAGGCGCGGATGCCGCGCCAGGAACACCGACCCCATGCCGCCCTGGCCCAGCTGCCGGTCGATGGTGTAGCCGGCGAACACCGTGCCCGTCGAAATCATCCCGCCCCCGAATATCGTTGTCCGACGGGACCTTATCAAGGGCGGACCGGGGTCCTCAGCCCAGTGGGAAGCCGGCGATCTCGGCGAGCAGCGCCGGTTCGATCTGGTCCGCCTGGGGATATCGCGGGCCGTCGGAGTCGAGGTAGAACAGCAGCACCCAGCGCTCACGGCCGGGCTCGTCGAAGGTGGACACCACCGCCGAGCCCGCGTAGAGCTCCAGTTCCGCGGATTTGCGGCCACGCAGGAAGTCGGTGCGTGTGCCGGTGGTCGACATGCCGTTCTCGGTGGTCTCGGCGAAGAACCGGGAGACCACGCTGTCGGCCAGTTCGGCGGTCGGATAGGTGAAGAAGGCGTACCGGGCACCGTCGTGGATCCTGTCTTCGCAGCTCCACTTTGCCGCGAAACCATCGAACCGTTTGGTCCAGTATTCGCTGTAGCGGTCGGTCTCCCGATGACCTTCGCAGCGGCGGCCGTCATAGCCCGTGCCGCTGTCGTAGCCGCTCGGCACCATCTGGGGGAAGGCGTCGTGCAGGGCGTCCATGTCCTGGTGACCGGGGGTGTGGCCGAGCAGTTCGGCCACCACGGTGTTCTCGTCCTGCCAGGCCCAGATCCCGACCGGCAGGAAGAGGACGGCCGCCACGGCGAGGGCGATGAGCCTGCGGACGCGGCGCCGGGGGCTCGGTGACCCGGTGTCCGGCGGTGCCTGCCGGACCGGCCCGCCGGGCATCCCGGGGTACGGACCGGGTGCGTATCCGGCGTAATTCGATGCCGGGACATGCGGATACACCCTACCACCAGGTACCGGGAAAGCCTGCCCCGAGGCTCCCGCAGGCGTTGCCGTGTTCGGCAGACCGGCACCGGGGTGAGCGGGGGCGCCACCAAGGACCGTCGGTTGGCTGCCCGTCCCGCTGAGCGCGCGCCGGGCGGCGGCCGCGAACTCCGCGCACGAGTCGAAACGGTCGGCGGGGCGTTTGGCCAGCGCGCGGGCCAGCACCGCGTCCAGCGCGACGGGCAGGTCGGCACGCCGGGCGTGCAGCGACGGTGGCGGCGACTGGAGGTGCCCCTGGATCACGCGGGCGGGGTTGTCCGCCTCGAACGGCGCGACACCGGCCAGCAGCGAATACAGCGTGCAGGCCAGCGAATACTGGTCGGTGCGGTGATCGAGCGTGGCGCCGGTGAGCTGCTCGGGCGCGGCGAAGGCCAGGGTGGCGGTGAAGGAACCGGTCTGGGTGAGGTGGTGCGCGTCGTCGCGCAGGCGGGCGATGCCGAAGTCGGTGAGCAGCACGCGCCGTTGCCCGTCGGCGTCGGCCAGCAGGATATTGGCGGGTTTCACGTCCCGGTGCAGCACGCCGGCGCGGTGGGCGTGGTCGAGCGCGGCGGCGGTGCCCTCGACGATGTGCAGCGCGAGCGGGGCGGCCATCGGGTGCGGCAGCGTCGCGGCGTCCACGCCGTCGACGAACTGCATACTGATCCACAGTTGCCCGTCATCGACGCCCCGGTCGTAGACGGTGACGATGTTCGGGTGCTCGAGCTGCGCGGCGAGGTCGGCTTCACGCTCGAACCTGGCCCGGATCTCGGTGTCGGTGAACAGCTCCGGGTTCAGCAGCTTGAGCGCGGTCTGGCGGGGCAGGCGCGGATGCCGCGCCAGATACACCGACCCCATCCCACCCCGGCCCAGCTGCCGCTCGATCGCGTACCCGGCGAAGACGTCCCCCGTCGCAAGCAATGTTCCCCCGTGTGTCCGGCCGTTCGGTCGCGGCCGGCGCATCGACGACCGCTACCAAAATAGACGCTCCACGGTCACCCGCGCCGATCAGTCCTGGACCCGCACCCCCATCGACCGGGCCGTCCCCGCCACTATCCGCATCGCCGCGTCGATATCGGTGGTGTTGAGATCGGGCAGCTTGCGCAGCGCGATCCGCCGCAGCTGCTCGCGGGTGAGCGCCCCGACCGGCGCGTGCCCGGGTTGCGGCGACCCCACCCGGCCCAGCGCCGCCCGGATCAGCGACGCGGTGGGCGGCGTCTTGAGCCGCATGGTCCAGCGTTTCCGGGCATCGACGGTGATGACGGCGGGAATGATCTCCCCGCGCCGATCCGCCGTCGCCGCGTCGTAGCGACGTTTGACCTCGAACGGAGGAATCCCGGTGGGCCCGAGCATCTTGCCGAGGACCATCAGCGAGGCATTGCCCGCCTCGAGTTCGAGAGTGACTGTGACAGAGGCTGTTCCGCGCGCCATAGTCAACGATCTCGGACCCACACCTCGATCCGGTCCCACGACGATAACGCCTGGGCCGCAACATGTTCAGCGCCGAATACGCGCCCGTCGCCGCAGGTGGACGCGGCCGGACCGATGGCCGACGATGAGGAAATGGTGCTCACGCGTGAGGTGGATCTGTTCGAGAACTCCCGGCCGCGCCTGGAGGCCCTCGCCTACCGGCTGCTCGGCTCGGCCGGTGACGCCGAGGACGCGGTCCAGGAAACCTATCTGCGCTGGCAGGCCGCTGATCGCGAGTACATCGAGACACCCGAGGCGTGGCTGACCAAGGTGCTCAGCAATCTCTGCCTCAACCAGCTCACCTCGGCTCGCGCCCGCAGGGAAACCTACGTGGGGCAATGGCTTCCGGAACCGGTGCTGGCGGGCTCGATGCTCGGCCCCGCCGACACCGTCGAGCAGCGGGATTCGGTGTCGATCGCCATGCTCACGCTGATGGAGCGGCTCACCGCACGGGAACGCGTGGTGTACGTGCTCCGCGAGGCGTTCGGCTACTCCCATCACGAAGTCGCCGATCTGCTCGACATCACCGAGGCCAACTGTCAGCAGGTCTACCGCCGCGCCAAACAGCACCTGTCGACAGAACGGGCCAGGATCGAGGTCGACGAGGCCGCCGCACGGCGCATCGTGGCGGAATTCCTGGCCGCGGCCGCCAGCGGACAGACCGAGACGCTGGTCGCGCTCCTCACCGACGACGCGTCCATCATCGGTGACGGCGGCGGCTTCATCCCCACCCTGAACCGGCCGCTGTTCGGCGCGGAGCGCATCGCGCGCTTCGTCCGGCTCGCGATCAAACCCTCGAACAGCACCTGGGCCGCGTTCGGCGACAAGCCCACGATGTACGCGGCGCTCGCCAACGGCATGCCGGCGCTGGTCCTGGTATCCGGGGAACGGGTCGTCGCCATGGTGATCCTCGATGTCACCGCCGAGGGAATCGCCGCTGTGCACGCCCACGCCAACCCCGCCAAGCTGGCGTACGCCGATCGCCAGTGGGCCGCCCGAACACCCGGGAACCCCCTCCCCGATATGTGGTGACCCACATCACAGCAGATGACTGTCAGCCTTTCCGCGCCTGTCCGGTTCAGGTATCGAACCACCGAGACAGGAGCACCACCATGAAGCACCGCATCGTCGTCCTCGGCGCCGGATACGCCGGAGCCATCACCGCGGGCCGCCTGGCCAAGCGCCTCCACCGCGCCGACGTCGAGATCACCCTGGTGAACGCCGAACCCGACTTCGTCGAACGGATCCGCCTGCACCAGCTCGCCGCCGGACAGGACCTGCCGGTACGCCCGCTGCGAAAGATCTTCGCGGGAACCGGCGTTCGGGTGCGAATCGCCCGCGTGAGCGCAGTCGACGCGGACCGCGGAGCCGTCGAGCTGATCGGCGAGAACGGCACCGAGATCCTGGCCTACGACACCCTGGTCTACGCCCTGGGCAGCACTATCGCCGATTTCGGCGTGCCCGGCGTGGCCGAGTACGCCCACCATGTGGCAAACAAGGAAGCGGCGCTGCGGTCGCGAGCGCGCCTGAACGAACTGCCCGCGAGCGCCACAGTGCTGATCGTGGGTGGCGGCCTGACCAGCATCGAGGCCGCCACCGAAATCGCCGAGGCCCGACCCGATCTGAAGGTCGCCATCGCGGCGCGCGGCGGTGTGGGCGACTGGCTGGACGAGAAGGCCCGCACGCACCTGCACGCCGCCTTCGAACGTTTCGGCATCACCGTGCACGAGCATGCCGAGGTCACCCGAGTGACCGAGGACGGCGTGACCATCCGGTCCGGTGCGCGCATCCCCGCCCGGATGACCGTCTGGACAGCGGGATTCGCCGTCCACCCCATCGCGGCCGCCGGCACACTCACCGTCTCCGACACCGGCCGGATCGTCGTCGACGCCACCCTGCGCTCGGTGTCACACCCCGACGTCTACGCGGTCGGCGACGCCGCCCATGCTGCCGGAGTGGGCGGCAATACGCTACGCATGGGCTGCGCCACCGCGACCCCGATGGCCTGGCTCGCCGCCGACACCATCGCCGCCCGCCTGACCGGCCGCGAAGTTCCGCACGCCCCGATCGGCTACAACAGCCAATGCATCAGCCTGGGCCGCCACGACGCCATCGTGCAGAACGTGACCGACGAGGACCAGCCGACATCGAAGGTCGACGTCGGCCGCAAGGCCATGCGCCGGAAGGAACTGATCTGCAAGGCCACCGCCTGGAGCGTCAACCACCCGACCATGCTGGTGCCGAGCCGCCGTCGCCGCCTGGTCGCACCCACTACCGCTCGGGCAGCGACCGCCTGAGCCTCGCGACTAGCCTTCGGCCGCGAGTTGCCCGCAAGCCGCGGCGATCTCCTGCCCACGCGTGTCACGCACCGTGCACGACACACCCTGCGCGATCACCCGACGCACGAACTCCTTCTCGACCGGCTTCGGGCTGGCGTCCCACTCGCTACCCGGAGTCGGATTGAGCGGAATCAGATTCACATGCACCAGCGGGCCCAACGCCTTGTGCAGCTTCTTGCCGAGCATGTCCGCCCGCCACGGCTGATCGTTCACATCCCGGATCAGCGCGTACTCGATCGAAACGCGACGACCGGACTTGTCCGCGTAATACCGTGCGGCATCGAGCACTTCGGCGATGGACCAGCGGTTGTTCACCGGCACCAGGGTGTCGCGCAATTCGTCGTCCGGGGTGTGCAGCGACACCGCAAGGCGCACCGACATGTCCTCGTCGGCCAACTTGCGGATCGCGGGCGCCAGCCCCACGGTCGACACCGTCACCGAACGCTGCGAGATACCCAAACCGTCGGGCGCGGGCGAAGTGATCCGGCGGACCGCGTTCACCACGCGCTTGTAGTTGGCCAGCGGCTCGCCCATGCCCATGAACACGATGTTGGACAGGCGGCCGGGGCCGCCGTGGACCTCACCGTCGCGCAGTGCGGCGGCCGCGGCGCGTACCTGGTCGACGATCTCGGCGGTCGAGAGGTTGCGGTTGAGGCCGGCCTGGCCGGTCGCGCAGAACGGGCAGGCCATGCCGCAGCCCGCCTGGCTGGAGATGCACAGGGTGTTGCGGTCGGGGTAGCGCATGAGCACGCTCTCCAGCAGGGTGCCGTCGTGGGCACGCCACAGGGTCTTGCGGGTGTCGCCGGAATCGCAGGCCAGGTGCCGCACCACCGACAGCAGCGGCGGGAAGAGTGTCTCACCGACCTTGTCGCGTACGTCGGCGGGCAGATCGGTCATCTGGGCGGCGTCGGCCTGCAGGCGGCCGTAGTACTGGCGGGCGAGCTGGTCGGCCCGGAATTTCGGCAGGCCCAGTTCCTGCACCGCGGTCTTGCGCTCGTCCGCGTCGAGATCGGCGAGGTGGCGCGGCGGCATACCGCGACGCGGGGCATCGAAGACGAGGGGCAGGGAGGTGGCCATAATGCCACCATTGTCCCAAACGCGACCGCGGCCCCGGTCGGCGGCCCGCCACGCCGGGTGACGTTATCGAGAAGATGCGTGCACCGGCCATAGCAGTCGGCGATGATCGAGGCATGTCCACGAACGCAGAATCGGGCGCGACCCCGGCCGCTCGGGAGCCGGTCCCCGAGCCCGCCGACGGCAAGCACCACAAGCCGGCACCCGCCGATCAGGCGCCCACCCGGCGGCCCACCCCGGACGCCCTGATCAAGTCACGCACCGGCTACACCTGGATCGGGCTGCTGACCGCGGCCATCCTCGGCATCCTGCTGCTGATCTTCATCATCCAGAACCTCGACCAGGCGCCGGTCCAGTTGTTCTTCTGGGACTTCTCGCTGCCGCTCGGCATCACCGTGCTGCTCTCGGTGATCATCGGCGCGCTGGTGATGGGCCTGGTCGGCGGTGTGCGCATCCTGCAGCTGCGCCACGCCGCCAAGAAGCCCTGACCGGGCTCAGAGCAGGGCGCTGAGCACCAGCCAGGACACGAACGCCGAGGGCAGCATCGAGTCGAGGCGATCCATGATGCCGCCGTGCCCGGGCAGCAACGTGCCCATGTCCTTGATGCCGAGCTCGCGCTTGATCTGCGATTCGATCAGATCGCCCAGGGTCGCGACGAGCACCAGGCCCACGCCGAGCACCACACCGATCATCGAGTTGGCGTCGAGCAGCAGGGTGACGGTCAGCAGACCACCGATGACGCTGAACACCAGCGAACCGAAGAAGCCCTCCCAGGACTTCTTCGGGCTGATCGCGGGCACCATCGGATGCCTCCCGAACAGCACACCGGCGACATAACCGCCGACATCGGAGCACACGACCAGGATCATGAAGGTCAGCACCCGCAGGTTGCCGTCGGGTTCGAGCAGCAGCAGCGTCGAGAACGACGCCAGCAGCGGAATCCAGGACAGCGTGAAGATGGTGATCGAGGTGTCGCGCAGGAAGTTCTTCGGCGCCTGACTCAGGCCGTGGTCGAACAATCGCCACACCATGCAGACCAGCGCCGTCGCCGCGAACGCGCCGACCACACCGCGCGCCCCCCACGGCCAGCCCAGCCAGAACACCGCCTGCCCGCCGACCAGCAGCGGAATGCGCGGCACCAGCACGTCGGCCTCACGCAGCCGCTTGGCGACCTCCCAGGTGGCCACACCGACCGCCACCCCGACGACCCCGATGAACACCTTGGGGACGAACAGCAGGATCGCGATGAGCGACAGGCCGAGGCCCAGGCCCACCGCCAGCGCCGCGGGCAGGTTGCGGCCCGCGCGCGAGGTGGACGCCGCCTTGGGCGCGGGTGCGTCCGCGGGCGGTGCCGCGGCGATCTGGTCCGGCATCGGTTCCGGTGCCGCTCCGGTGGCGGCGGCGTCTTCGGCCACGATTGTCCCGTCGCTCAACTCGTCGTTCCGTTCATCCCCCGCACGAGCGGGACTGGCGAGATCTGGCGCTCAGACCTCGAGCAGTTCGGCTTCCTTGTGCTTGACCAGCTCATCGATCTGGCCCACGTACTTGGCGGTGGTCTTGTCGAGCTCCTTCTCGGCGCGCCCGACCTCGTCCTCACCCGCTTCGCCATCCTTCTGGATCCGGCCCAGTTCGTCCATCGCCTTGCGGCGCACGTTGCGAATCGAGACCTTGGCGTCCTCGCCCTTGCCCTTGGCCATCTTGACCATCTCGCGGCGGCGCTCCTCGGTGAGCTGGGGCACCGTGATGCGCAGGATGTCGCCGTTGTTGGTGGGGTTCACGCCCAGATCGGAGTTGCGGATGGCGTTCTCGATCGGGCCGAGCTGGCTCTGCTCGTAGGGCTTGATCACCACCATGCGCGGTTCCGGCACGGTGATGCTCGACATCTGGGTGATCGGCGTCGGCGAGCCGTAGTAGTCGACCACGACGCGGGCGAACATGCCCGGGTTGGCGCGGCCGGTGCGGATGGTGCCTAGGTCGTCCTTCGCCACCGAGACGGCCTTCTCCATCTTCTCCTCGGCGTCGAAGAGCGCTTCATCAATCACGACCGGTTCCTCCACAGCGTCATCGTCATCTTCCGCGGTTGCGGGATCAGGACCGAACCAAGGTGCCGATGTTCTCACCGGCGACCGCGCGGGCAATATTGCCCTTGATCAACAAATTGAACACCAGCATCGGCATCTGGTTGTCCATGCACAAGCTGAACGCCGTCGCATCGGCGACCTTCAGCCCCTTCTCGATCACTTCCTTGTGCGTGATCTCGGTGAACATGCTGGCGTTCTCGTCCACCCGCGGGTCGGCGTCGAACACGCCGTCGACCGCCTTGGCCATCAGCACCACCTCGGCGCCGATCTCGAGGGCGCGCTGGGCGGCGGTGGTGTCGGTGGAGAAGTAGGGCATGCCCATACCGGCACCGAAGATCACCACACGGCCCTTCTCGAGGTGCCGCTTGGCACGCAGCGGGAGGTAGGGCTCGGCGACCTGGCCCATCGTGATGGCGGTCTGCACGCGTGTGTCCACCCCCTGCTGCTGGAGGAAGTCCTGCAGCGCAAGGCTGTTCATCACGGTGCCGAGCATGCCCATGTAGTCCGAGCGGGCGCGTTCCATCCCGCGCTCCTCGAGCTCGGCGCCGCGGAAGAAGTTGCCGCCACCGATGACGACGGCCACCTGCACGCCGGTCTCCACGATCTCGGCGATCTGCTCGGCCACGGTCTGCACGACATCGGGATCGAGGCCGACCCCGCCGCCACCGAACATCTCCCCACCCAGCTTGAGCAGCACCCGGCGGTATCCAGGGCGGTCGTTACCCGGGTCGGTCATGGGTGGTCGTCTCCTTCGGCGAGGTCGAGAACTGTCGAACTGCGGGCACGCGAATCGGCCGCACAGCAAGGCGAAGCGGCATCCATCCTGCCTTATCCGGTTCCCCTCCGCGCACAAGACCCCCTCACGCGAGGCGGAGCCCCCGAAACCGGGGGCAGCTACCGCCGGGAATCGGCAAGAGCCCCTCGGGAGCAGCCGAATGCTGCTCCCGAGGGGCTCTCGTTCAGGCGATCAGGCCTGGCCGACCTCGAAGCGGGCGAAGCGGGTCAGGGTGACACCGGCCTCGTCCAGCAGGGCCTTGACGGTCTTCTTCGAGTCGGTGACCGAGGCCTGCTCGAGCAGGACGACGTCCTTGAAGAAGCCGTTGACGCGGCCTTCGGTGATCTTCGGCAGCGCGGCCTCGGGCTTGCCCTCTTCGCGGGCGGTGGCCTCGGCGACCCGACGCTCGTTCTCGACCAGCTCGGCCGGGACCTCGTCGCGGGTCACGTAGCGGGCCTTGAGCGCGGCGACCTGCATGGCGGCGGCGCGGGCGGCCTCGGCCGCGGCGTCGCCCTCACCGGTGTACTCGACCAGCACGCCGACGGCGGGCGGCAGGTCCGAGGCACGCTTGTGCAGGTAGGTGGCGACCTGGCCGTCGTAGGACACGACGCGACGCAGTTCCAGCTTCTCGCCGATCTTGGCGGCCAGCGCCTGCACGGCCTCGTCGACGGTGCCGTTGTCCAGCTTCAGCGCCTTCAGGGCGTCCAGGTCGGCCGGCTTGCCCGCGGCGGCGGCGGTGACGACGGCCTCGGCCAGCTCCTGGAACTCGGCGTTCTTGGCGACGAAGTCGGTCTCGGAGTTGATCTCGACCAGGACGCCGTCCTTGGCGATGACCAGGCCCTCGGCGGTCGCGCGCTCGGCGCGCTTGCCGACGTCCTTGGCGCCCTTGATGCGCAGCACCTCGACGGCCTTGTCGAAATCGCCGTCGGAGTCGGCCAGCGCGTTCTTGCAGTCCATCATGCCGGAGCCGGTGAGCTCCCGGAGCCGCTTCACATCAGCAGCGGTGTAGTTCGCCATCGGGGGCGAGCCTCCTCGTGTGTGGGGTGTCTGGGGGTTTACACCACCTTGCCGACCGCTTCTGAATTCAGAAGGGCCGGCAAGGTGAACGTAGAACTACCGATCAGCTCAGAAGTCGGCCGGGGTGTGCTGCGCCGGGTCGGCCTTGACCTCGGCAGCGGCCTCGGCGGGCGTCTCGGCAGGGGCCTCGGCGGCCGGGGTCGCCTGAGCCAGCAGCTCCTGCTCCCACTCGGCGAGCGGCTCGCCGGCGCCGGCCTCGGGCTTCGCGTCGCCGGAAGCCTGGCCCGCGCGGGCCTGCACGCCCTCGGCCACCGCAGAGGCGACGACCTTGGTGAGCAGAGCGGCGGAACGGATCGCGTCGTCGTTACCCGGGATCGGGTAGTCGACCAGGTCGGGATCGCAGTTGGTGTCCAGGATCGCGATGACCGGGATGTTCAGCTTGCGCGCCTCGCCGACGGCGATGTGCTCCTTGTTGGTGTCGACGACCCAGATGGCCGAGGGCACCTTGGCCATGTCGCGGATACCACCGAGGGTGCGGTCCAGCTTGGTCATCTCACGCGTGAGCATGAGGATTTCCTTCTTGGTGCGACCCTCGAAGCCACCGGTCTGCTCCATGGCCTCGAGCTCCTTCAGGCGCTGCAGGCGCTTGTGGACGGTCGAGAAGTTGGTGAGCATGCCACCCAGCCAGCGCTGGTTGACGTAGGGCATCCCGACGCGAGTCGCCTCGGCCGCGATCGACTCCTGGGCCTGCTTCTTGGTGCCGACGAAGAGAACGGTGCCACCGTGGGCGACGGTCTCCTTGACGAACTCGTAGGCCTTGTCGATGTAGGTCAGCGTCTGCTGCAGGTCGATGATGTAGATGCCGTTGCGGTCGGTGAAGATGAACCGCTTCATCTTCGGGTTCCACCGCCGGGTCTGGTGCCCGAAGTGCGCGCCGCTGTCGAGCAGCTGCTTCATGGTTACGACAGCCATAGCTCCCGTATCTCTCTTTCGTTGCCGGTTGACGCAGCCGATCGGCGATCGACTGCCCTGGCGCCACCGAAACCGCCGGACCCGATGAGCAACCGGGACCAGCCGACGATTTCACTGTTCATCCGCTCGGAGAACTCGCGCGGACATGCCCTCTCGGACGTCCGCAGAACGAGCGACGACCGGATGGACGAGCACGGGTGGCGCGCGAAGTCGGTTCGCACCTCGGCGCAATGGAGACCGCCGAGCACAAACCGCGAGTTCAGTCTACGCGGAGCTGTGTCAGGGCCGAAATCGCCCCCTCGCGGCGACCTGCGATTCCCCTGGGTGAAGTGCGAGATATCCACATCCGGCGAGGTTGTCCACATTCTCTCGCGGCCTGTTCCGAACGGGTCCCCCGGCGCCCAGAGTGGGGGCATGACCACGTTGACACGCATCCTCATCACGGCATTGCCCCTGCTCTGCGCCCTGGGGGTCCTCGGCGCACCGGCTGCCGCCCATCCCGTCGATCGGTCCGGTGCACCGACGACCGAACCGGCCGCGGACGAGCCATCAGCTCCTCCGCCATCGGCCGGGCGCCCCGGCCCTGTGCCGCAGGCCGACCCTGTCTCCGCACCTGCTCCGGCGGGCCGTTCCGCTCCGCCGCTCGTCACGCCGGTCGCGGAATTGCCGGTCGAGCCGATCGTTCCGCCTCCGGTGGTTCCGGTCGTCAGGCCGCCGGTTGCCGGGCAGCCCGGGGTGGTCCCGCCGAAGGCGCAGTCACCCCGGCTGCCGTCGTGCGGGGGCGGAACCGTGCGGCCGTTGCCCGGCCCTCCCCCGGACCGCCGTGGGGGATCCCGGATGGTCCGGCGGGCACAGTGCCCTGGTTCGGGGCAGTCGCACCCGGGGTCGGCTCCACCCGCGACGCCTGCTCCAGCGCTCCCGCGCCCCTTCCTCACTCCCGTTCCGGTACCGGTTCGGGTATCGGTTCGGGTATCGGAACGGGAACTGGCCGACGCTCCGTCGGTGCCGGTATCCGGGTCGCGACGACACCCGGCGGGACGTGCTGCCGAGGGGGCCGCGGACCGCGCGACGGTGCCCGTCCAGGTCGACATCGTGGTGCGGCCGGGCGCATCGACCGGTTCCGCCGAGGAGATGCCCGTGGTCCTGCGCGATCTCCTGCGGGCGTGGGCGGCTCAGCAGCGGGTGCAACCGTTGCGCCCGCATCGGTGAGTCGTCGCCGCGCGCGGGCCGGAGTGCTGCGCAAGCCGGTTCGACGACTGATCCAGCGCGTCGGCACAAGCGCTGTCTGCCTGGTTCTCGTGCTGGTCGCGCAAGCCGGGCCGGGGTGGGCGGCGGAGGCGGGGGATTTCGGATGGCCGTTGCGGCCGAAGCCGAGCGTCGAGAAGCGCTTCGACAAACCGGAGCGGAACTGGCTGCCGGGGCACCGCGGGGTCGATCTGGGGGCGACGGAAGGACAACTCGTCTTCTCCGCCGGCGACGGCGTGGTGGTGTTCGCCGGTGTGGTGGCGGACAAGCCCGTCGTGTCGATCGATCACCCGGGTGGGCTTCGCACCACCTACGAGCCCGTCCAGGCGCGGGTTGCGGTAGGTGACCGGGTGGTCAGGGGCACCCCGATCGGGACCGTGGTGGCCGGGCACGACGGGTGCCCGGTCGCCGCCTGCCTGCACTGGGGCGCGCGCCGGGAGTCCGGGGAGCACAACCGGCGCGAGTACGTCGACCCGCTCGGTCTGCTGCACGAGGTGCCGATCCGGTTGAAGCCGCTCGAGCCGTGATGTGACCATCGACTCGGCCCCGGCCGCCCCGCGGCGGGCGAGAATCGGGGTGTGCCAGAGAAAGCAGCCCTCACCTACCCCGATGTCGGCGCCACCCGGACCACGCTTCCCGCGGGCTATCACCGGTTCCGTCATCGCCGCCCGATCGGTCACGGCCGTACCTTGTTCGAGCGGGCGGCCGCGCACATCCTCGACTTCGGAATGCAGAAGGGTGTCGGCATCTTCCGGGGTGCCGAGACGTCCACCGCCGAACAGGGCACCGACCTGACGGTCTTCCTGGGGATCGGGCCGATCGGGATCGTGGCGCCGTGTCGGGTGGTCTATGTGCTCGACGAGCCCGACCGTCGCGGATTCGCCTACGGCACGCTGCCCGGGCATCCCGAGATCGGCGAGGAACTGTTCGCCGTCGAGTACGACCCGACCGACGACACCGTCTACGGCCTGGTCACCGCCTTCTCGCGGCCGGGTGCCTGGTATGTGCGCCTGGGCGGACCGGTCGTCCGCCTGATCCAGCGCTGGTTCGCCGGCCGGTACCTGCGCACCCTGCCGACCGGCGAATGAGGCAGGCGCTCAGAGGAATCCGGCGAGCGTGTCAGCTTCGGCGGTGAGCTGGTCACGACGGTCCGCCGCACCGAGGCGGTCGTATTCGACGGCGGTATCGCGTCTTTCGCCGATCTCCCGGCGCACGATCCGCTCGATGTCGTCGTCGGTGAGTTCCCGGCGGGGAGCCTCGGCGGCGCCCAACCCGACCGCACTGTCCTCCAGCGCACCGGCTTTCACCGCACCGGCATCGACAGCCTCGGCATTGTCGATCGCGGCCAGGACCGATCGCAGCGCCGAGACGGCACCGCGATCACGCGCCTTCATCGCGGGTTTCAGTCCCGCACGGAGCCGCTCACGCAGCGAACCCGCGGGCTGATCGATCGATCCGGACATCATGGTCGCCGAGCCTAGTTGTCACCGCCGAGGTGGTCGACCGGGTTTCCCACGCGGTGTGGGCGTACCGCACCGCCGCCGGTCGGCGAGAGCAGATCGCGCCACAGGACGAGCAGCCGCGTCGGTTTCCGTCGTTCAGTCGGTGAGTTCGGTGATCACTACGCCGAGGATGCCGATGAGAGCGACTGTGGCGACGGTGAGAGCCGTGACGGCGACGAGCCGGTGGCCGCGGGCCGTGTGCCCGTGGTGCAGGGCTTGGCCGCGCAACCAGCCGAGCCAGCTGAGGAGAAGGGCCGCGGCGGCGGCGACCAGCGGGAGGAGAATTGTCGGCCAGCCGTCACGGGTCGCCTCGTGGGCGAATAGCAGCGCGCACCCGGCCGCCCCGAGCGCGGTGCGCCGCCAGGCCAGGGCCGTGCGCTCCTGGGCCAGGGTCGGCGCCGTCATGACAGCAGCACCGCCAGGCAGGCCAGTGCCGCGACCAGCGCGACGCCGACCGACAGCACCGGCACCAGGATCGTGCCCGGCAAGGGCCGACCGGCACGCATGGCGACCGTGACCCGCTGCCAGTGCCGGTAGGCACCGAGCGCCACCGCGAAGGCCATGACCAGGCAGCTCACCGCAATCACCCCACCGAATCCCGCCAGTCGCAACGGCTGGACGAGCGTGTGTACGGCGACACCACCGGCGAGCAGCCCGAGCGCTGTCCGCACCCAGGCGAGAAAGGTGCGTTCGTTCGCCAGTGTGAACCGATAGTCGACGTCGTCCTCACCGTCATCGGATTCGCCCGCGACCTCGGGCAACGCCATCACCACCACCTCCGATCCCCATCTTGCCGCGCCCCGCGAACCCACACCGTCAACCAGGCCGTAGCCGAGCCCGATCTCCACCACACGACGCGCTCTCCCTGCACCGGTCGCGGAGGCACCCCGATCCTCGATCCGGTCCGGGTGGCAGGCATCGGAGCGGAGGTGTTCAGGCGCGGGGGTGGGCCTGGTCGTGGACTTGTTTGAGGCGTTCGACGGAGACGTGGGTGTAGAGCTGGGTGGTGGCCATGCTGGCGTGGCCGAGCAGTTCCTGGACGACGCGGAGGTCGGCGCCGCCCTCGAGCAGGTGGGTGGCGGCGGTGTGCCGGAGGCCGTGGGGGCCCAGGTCGGGGGCGCCGGGGATAGCCGCGACGACGTCGTGGACGACGGTGCGGGCCTGGCGCTGGTCGAGGCGGCGACCGCGCTGGCCGAGCAGTAGCGCGCGTCCCGATCGGTCGTTGGCCAGCGACGGGCGCCCGGCGCGCAGCCAGGTGTCCAGCGCGGTGTCCGCCGGGGTACCGAAGGGCACCGATCGCTCCTTGTTCCCTTTGCCGAGCACCCGGACGAGTCGGCGTTCACGGTCGATGTCCTCGATGTCCAGTCCGCACAGCTCGCTGACCCGGATGCCGGTGGCGTACAGCAACTCCACGATGAGCCGGTCCCGCAATGCCATCGGATCCTGTTGCGCTGCCCCGGATTCCGCCGCTTCCATCGCCTCCACGGCCTGTCCACGCCCCAGCACCGCGGGCAGCACCCGATTTGCCTTCGGCGCTTGCAACCGCAGCCCGGGGTCGATGTCCAGCCGACCCGTTTCGGTCAGCCATGCCGTGAAAGTCCGTGCCGCCGAGGCGCGCCGGGACAGTGTCGTCCGGGCCGCTCCGCCCGCGGCGAGTTCGGCCAGCCACGACCGCAGCAAAGCCAGATCCAGCTCGCGCACCGCCGAATCCACCGACCGCGCGTACAGGTGCTCGAGCAGTGAGCGCACGTCTCCGACATAGGCCCGGACCGTGTGTGCCGACCGATTCCGCCCCAACCGCAGATGCCGCCCGAACTCCGTCACCAACGCGTCCAGGTCCTCCGGCAACACATCCATCCCCCCACCGTCACCCTTCCCCCTCCCCTGCGCAACCCACCACGCCGACTGCCGACTCCTGGTCACACCGAGGGAAATCCGTCCTCCAGATAGACCGCCGCGCCAGCACGCCGAGCTCGAACAGCGGCGTCCACCCGGCGAGCGAGCACCCCCGGCAGTCGCTCCGCCACCGCGCGCCCATCGCACCACGCCCAACTCCGCAGTTCCGCTTCGGGAAGGGTGATACCCGCCGTCTGATCAGCATCGAGCACCCCGCCGTCGTAGACGAACATCACGCCGTCCCCGGGACCGAGCCCCGGCGGAACCCAGTCGACCACCAGCAGTCGGCCGATCGGCACACGCAGGGCCAGTTCCTCCTCGATCTCCCGAACAGCCGCCGCGCGCGGAGCTTCATTCGCTTCGACCAGCCCGCCCGGCAACTCTCAGTAGTCCTTGTACGTGGGCTCGACCAGCAGTACTCGGTCGTGCCCATCGACGAACAATACGCCGGACCCGACTCGCTTGCGAGGAACTGCATCGGCGGTTGCGACGAGTTCGGAACCCATGGTGCACAACGGTATCCGCCCGATCCGTTGCCACACGTCACCGAATCAGGCAGGACTGATCTCATGTCTTGCGTTCGGTGGCGGTACGGAACCAGCCGTCGGAGTCGCAGCCGACCAGGTCGGCGAGTTCGAGGCCGACGAGGACGGCACGGACGGTGGCCAGGTCCAGACCGGATTGGAGGGCGAGGTCGCGGGGAAGGCGGGAGCCGACGGCGGGAAGGGCGGCGTAGACCTCGGCCTCGGCACCGCGCAGGTGAGCGGCGGGGTCCACGGCGTGATCGCCGACAGGCAGACGCAGGGGGCCGGCTTCGTCGATGACGTCCTCGGCCCGGGTGACCAGCAGGGCTTCTCCTTCCCGGATCATGCGGTGGCAGCCCACCGACGCGGCCGAGCCGACGGGGCCGGGTACGGCCATGGCGGGGCGGCCCAGGCGGCGGGCCCACTTGACGGTGTTGCGGGCCCCGCTGCGCAGTCCTGCCTCGACTACCAGAACGCCGTCACCCAGAGTGGCGATGAGCCGGTTGCGGGCCAGGAAGCGGTGTTTCTGGGCGCTGGTCCCCGGTGGGTATTCGCTCAGGACCAGGCCCGTGTCGGCGATGGCGGCGATCAGACGGTCGTGTTGGGCGGGATACGGGCGGTCGACACCGCAGGCGAGGACCGCGACGGTCGCACCACCGACCGCCAGGGCGGCGCGGTGGGCGGCGGCGTCGATCCCGAAGGCGGCGCCGGACACGATCGTCCAGCCCCGGCACGCCAGGTCGGACGAGATCTCGTTGGCCACCTGTACCCCGTACCCGCTGCTGCATCGCGAACCGACCACGGCGACAGCACGTTCGGAGGCCGCCTGTAGCGACAGCGGGCCTCTCGCCCACAGCACCAGCGGAACTGCCCCGTCGCGATCACGTTCGGTATCGAGCTGGTTCAGCCCGAGCATGCGCCAACCGGGCCATTCGGGATCGTCCGGAGTGATGACACGGCCACCGAGCCGCATCATGGTCTCGAGATCCGCTGTAGCCATGTCGATCTCGCGCCGCGCGGCCACCGGCCCCCGCAGCGCGTCGGGCAGCTCGTACTCCCGCACCGCGCGCGCCGCCTCCCGCACCCCCACCGAGCCGATCAGTGCCGACAGCGGCGCACACGGCCCCTGGACCACCCGTGACAGATACACCCACGCGAGCCGGGCCTCCTCCACGTCCTCCGCACTCCGCTCCACCCCGGTCACCGCACACCCCGCTCTCGACACCCGGTCCCCACACAGACGACCGTCACTGCGCACCCCGCTGCCGGAAGTTCAACGACGACAACACGTCCTGGACCGTCGGCACCTCGCCCCCGCGCAAGTCGCATACCGTCCACGCCACGCGGATGGCGCGGTCGGCGCCGCGCGCCGACATCCGGCCCAGGCGCAGGGCTGTTTCGATCGGGGCGATGGATTCGCGGGGTAGGCGGAAGCGCTGGCGCAGGATGTGGCCGGGGACTTCGGCATTGGTGGTCCAGCCGTCCTCGCTCCAGCGGTCCAGGGCGCGGGCTCGGGCCGCGGCGACCCTGGCCGCGACCGTCGCGCTGGTCTCGCTGTTCTGGTCGCCGAAGGTCGCGCCGGCCTGACCGTGCATCTGGACCCAGATATCGATGCGGTCCAGCAGTGGACCCGACAGTTTGCCCAGGTAGCGGCGGCGTGCCAGCGGAGCGCAGATGCAGTCGACATCGCGGGCGGGGGCGCAGGGGCACGGGTTGGCGGCCAGGACGAGCTGGAAGCGGGCCGGGTAGCGGGCGACGCCGTCGCGGCGGGCGATGCGGACCTCGCCTTCCTCGAGCGGGGTGCGCAGGGCTTCGAGGACCTTGGTGCCGATTTCGGCGCATTCGTCGAGGAACAGCACGCCACGGTGTGCGCGGCTGACCGCGCCCGGCCTGGCCATGCCGGAACCACCACCGATCATGGCGGTCACCGACGTGGAGTGGTGCGGGGCGACGAACGGGGCCAGCGTCAGCAGCGGTTGTTCGGCCGAGAGCGAGCCCGCCATCGAATGGATCGCGGTGACCTCGAGCGACTCCGCCTCCGACAGCGGTGGCAGCAGGCTGGGGAGCCGTTGCGCCAACATGGTTTTGCCGATGCCGGGCGGACCGGTGAGCAGCAGGTGGTGTCCACCCGCGGCGGCCACCTCGAGTGCCCAGCGTGCTTCGTCCTGACCGACCACATCGCTGAGATCACCGCACGGCACCTGCGCTCCGGGCACCGTGCCGTCGGGTTCCAGCAGTTGCCCTTCGCCACGCAGCCAGGCGACCACCGTCCGCAGGCTCCGCGCGCCGAGTACCTCGATCCCTTCGACCAGACCGGCCTCGGCTACCGCCTCCGCGGGCACCACCACGGTGGGCACGCCCGCATTGCGGGCCGCGATCACCGCGGGCAGCACTCCGCGCACCCGGCGCACCCGGCCGTCGAGTGCCAGTTCCCCGAGCAGGACGGTCTTGACGAGTCGTTCCCCCGGCACCGCCCCGGACGCGTCGAGCACCGAGACGGCGAGGGCGAGGTCGTAGACGCTGCCCACTTTCGGCAGCGTCGCCGGGGACAGCGCCAGGATGACCCGCCCGTCCGGCCATTTCTCACCGGTGTTGGCGACCGCCGAGCGCACGCGGTTGCGCGACTCCTGCAATGCCGTGTCGGGCAGGCCGACCAGATTCACCGACGGCAACCCCTGGCCGATATCGGCCTCGATCTCCACGATCTGCCCGTCGACCCCGGTGACCGCCACCGACAGCGCCCGTCCGAGCGCCATCAGAACGCCGCCGTCAGATGGTCGATGACCGGTGTGCTGCCGCGCGGCAGCAGCACCGAGACCACGTCGAACCGGATCCGCCGCCACGGGCCTTCCTGCTCGGCCAGCCACAGCAGGGCCAGCCGCCGGATCCGCTGCTGTTTGCTGAAGGTGACCGACTCGGCCGGGGTGCCGAACCCCAGCCCCGACCGTGTCTTCACCTCGACGAACGCGGTCACCGACGGGTCCTGGACGATCAGGTCCAGTTCCCCGTACCGGCACCGCCAGTTGCGCGCGATGATCTCCATGCCGGCTTCACGCAGATACTGCGCCGCCAGCTTCTCCCCGTATGCGCCGAGCGCCTGTTTGCTTCCCACCCCGCCGACGATGCCGCGCCACCGCGGCGGCACCGCCGGGCCGACCTGGGGAAACAGAAAACCTGTGGAGAACTTCTCGCCTGTGGACTACTCCGGCAGGCGCAGGTCGGGCTTCTCCAGTTCCTCGATGTTCACATCCTTGAACGTGATCACCCGGACGTGCTTGACGAAGCGGGCGGGGCGGTACATGTCCCAGACCCAGGCATCGCTCATCCGCACTTCGAAGTAGACCTCGCCGTCGGCGTTCTGCGGCCGTAGCTCGACGGAATTGGCCAGGTAGAAGCGGCGTTCGGTCTCCACCACGTACGAGAACTGGCCGACGATGTCCTTGTACTCGCGGTACAACGACAGCTCCATCTCGGTTTCGTACTTCTCGAGATCCTCAGCACTCATCGGGTGGGACGTCCTCCTGCTAGCAGCGCCGCGTACATTGACTCACATCATCGCGCATGGGCCGCGCGGGTAGCCACTCGGCTACCGCCCGGCACGTCGAGCTCGCGCACATTGCGCCAGGACCGGCGGTGTTCGGTACTCGGTCCGAGCTGCCGCAGAGCGGCGGTGTGTTCGGGCGTGTTGTAGCCCTTGTGGGCGGCGAAGCCGTAGCCGGGCAGCTGCCCGTCGAGCTCCACCATCATCCGGTCCCTGGTGACCTTGGCCAGGATGCTCGCCGCCGCGATACAGGCCGCCGTGCCGTCGCCGCCGATGACCGGCAGCGACGGCGCGGGCAGGCCGGGGACCTTGAAGCCGTCGGTGAGGATGTAGCCCGGGGTGTGCCCGAGCCCGGCCACGGCCCGGCGCATGCCCTCGATATTGGCGACGTGGATGCCGATCGAGTCGATCTCCCACGCCGGGACCACCACCACGCTCCAGGCCAGCGCCAGGCGCTGCACCACCGGAAACAGCTCCTCACGGGCCGCCTCGGTGAGTTTCTTGGAGTCGTCGAGCCCGGACAGCTTGTCGTAGGCCTTGGGCGCCAGCAGGCACGCGGCGATGACCAGCGGTCCCGCACACGGCCCGCGCCCCGCCTCGTCGACGCCGGCCACCGGCCCGAGGCCGCTACGGATGAGCGCCGCCTCCAGCGTGCGCAGCCCGCCCGCGCGGCGCATCACCACCCGCGGCGGCCAGCCGGTCCGATCCTGCCCCACAGTTCGATTGTCCTCGTCGTCTCAGTTTTCCTGCGCGTTCTGCGTGCGCACCGGGCCGATCCGGCTCGGCGGCCAGATCTTGAACACGGTCTTGCCGCGCACATTGTCCACCGGCACCGTGCCCTGCAGGTCGTCGCTGACATGGGCGCGCGAATCGGCCGATTCGTTGCGGTTGTCGCCCATCACCCACAGGTGCCCCTCGGGGACCTTCACCGGCCCGAACACCCGGCCCGCCGGGTAGACGGCGTTGGGGCGGTCGGTGTACCAGGGATAGTCCTTCTTGATGTAGGGCTCGTCGAGGGGTTTGCCGTCGACCATCACCCTGCCCTGCGGGTCGCAACACTGCACCGTCTGCCCGCCGACCGCGATGACCCGCTTGACCAGGTCGTTCTCGTCGGGCGGGACCAGCCCGAAGTAGGACAGGAAGTTCTGCACGCCGCGGACCACGGCATTGTCGGAGCGGATGGACTTGTAGTGCCCGTTCCACGACGGCGGGCCGACGAACACGACGACATCGCCGGGTCCGGGCTCGGAGCCGTAGTAGCTGATCTTCTGCACGTAGATGCGGTCGCCGATCAGCAGCGTGTTCTCCATCGACTGCGACGGGATCACGTAGGGCCGCCCGACGAAGGTGACCATCAGCGCGGCGATCACCGCCGCGATCACGATCAGTATCGGCAGTTCCTGCCAGAACGGGCGTTGCTTCTTGTCGCCGCGTTTGCTCCTGCGCCGTCCGCCTTCGTCACCCGAATCGGACACCGACCCACTTTCGTCTGCCACGCCGAACAGAGTAGCCCGGCGCCCCGACCGAAGTCGGAGCGCCGGGCTACTCGAAATTTCCGGGCTCCCAAGAGCTACCGCAAGATCAGCGCTTTTCCTTGATCTTGGCGGCCTTGCCGCGCAGATCGCGCAGGTAGTACAGCTTGGCGCGACGCACGTCACCGCGGGTCACGACATCGATGTGGTCGATGTTGGGGCTGTGCACGGGGAAGGTGCGCTCGACACCCACACCGAAGGACACCTTGCGGACCGTGAAGGTCTCGCCGATGCCGCCGCCCTGACGCCGGATCACGACGCCCTTGAAGACCTGGATGCGCTCCTTCGAGCCTTCGATGACCTTCACGTGCACGTTCAGGGTGTCGCCCGGACGGAAGTCGGGGACATCGCTGCGCAGCGACTTCTCGTCGACGAAATCAAGGGTGTTCATTTTCCACCTTTTCGGATTCTTCGCGCGAACAGAGGAACCTGGCGGCACTGACGTGCGCGACCGGTTCGTGCTCAGTACAGGAGTGCTCTCGGACATGACTCGCCCAAGGCAACCGGTTCATTGTGCCAGACCAGGCGGCCGCCGCCGAAATCGGGCGGCGTGGCTCACTCGCTCGCGGCGTGCTCACCGGGCTTGTCGACGCGGCGGCGCGGCAGATGCGGGTGTGGCGGCGGTGCGGGCGGCGCCGGGACCACCTTGCGGCTCAGCTCGACTTCGGCGGCGGTGCGCGCGTGCTCGATGTCGGGTTTACCGGCGATGAGGTCCTGGATGAAGATCTTCGCGCGGATGACCGGGCGGCGGTAGCGGCGTTCCCTGGCGACGGCCCGGTTCATCGTCTTGGGCCGGTTGCCGTAGCGCCAGCGGGCCCACGGCGCGCCGGGTCGGCTCAGCCGGATCGCGCCGACCAGCAGCAGCGGTGCGAAGAACATGCCGAACAGGCCGGTCCAGATCTTGCCCTTGGCGATCACCACCGCGGCCAGGAGCAGATTGAACAGCAGCGATATCGCCAGGCCGGTGCGCACCCACAGGCCGCGTGACTGCCGGAAGTCGTCGTAGTCGAGGAAGGTGTCGGGCTGCACGCCCAGCAGCAGCAGGCCGGTCACCGCGACCGCGACGAAGACCGCGTCGACCGAGGTACGGCCCTGTTCGGACCAGTAGACGTCGCGCAGGTAGAAGATCAGCGCGAACTCGTCGAGGACCAGCGCGGCGCCGATACCGAACAGGGCGGCGAGCACGCTGGAGGTGACCTGGGTGGAGTCCTCGGCGGTCGCGATCAGGCCGATACCCGACAGCAGCACGGTGATCACGCCGAACACCACGTGGTGGATGTGGGTGTCACCGGCTTTGACATTGCCCGGCCACCAGCGCACCTGCGCCCGGATCAGCCGCACGCTGATCCGGATGACCACGAAGCCGAGGATGAAACCCAGCAGGAAGCACAGCAGGGGCAGGCGGCCGTGCGCGATCACGTCGTCTTCGAGCCACCGTCGCATGCCGCCCGCCCTGTCGTCGTGCTACTGACCGAACCCCGCTCGCCGCAGGGCGTCGGCCATCGAGCCGCTCGGCGCCGCCGCGGGCTTGCGCTGGTTGCCGCCGCGACCCTGACTCTGGCCACGGCCCTGTGCCTGCCCGCGGTCACCGCCCTGGCCGCGACCGGCGCCCTGAGGACGGCCCTGGCCACGGTTCTGGCCGCGCGGTGCGCCGCCATTCCGATTGTCCCCCTGCGCGGGCTTGCCGGGCTCGTCATCGAGGCGCAGTGTCAAACCGATGCGCTGGCGGGCGACGTCGACCTCGAGGACCTTCACCTTGACCACGTCGCCGGACTTGACCACCTCGCGCGGGTCCTTGACGAAGGAGTGCGACAGCGCCGAGACGTGCACGAGCCCGTCCTGGTGCACGCCCACGTCGACGAACGCGCCGAAGGCGGCCACATTGGTGACCACGCCCTCGAGCACCATGCCCGGCTTCAGGTCGGCCACCTTCTCGATGCCCGCGGCGAACTCGGCGGTCTTGAACTCCGGGCGCGGGTCGCGGCCGGGCTTCTCCAGTTCGGCGATGATGTCGCTGACGGTGGGCACACCGAATTTCTCGTCGGTGAACTCGGCCGGTTTCAGCGCGCGCAGGGCGCCGGTGTTACCGATGATCTCGGCGATCGGCCTGCCGGTGGTCTCGAGGATGCGGCGCACCACCGGGTAGGCCTCGGGGTGCACGGCGGAGGTGTCGAGGGGGTCTTCGCCGCCGCGGATGCGCAGGAAGCCCGCGCACTGTTCGAAGGCCTTGGGGCCGAGGCGGGGTACCTCGAGCAGCGCGGTGCGGCTGCGGAAGGGACCGTTCTGGTCGCGGTGGGCGACGATGCTCTCCGCGACCGACCCGGACACGCCCGACACCCGCGAGAGCAGCGGCACCGAGGCGGTGTTCACGTCGACACCGACCGCGTTCACCGCGTCCTCGACGACCGCGCCCAGCGAGCGGGCCAGCAGCGTCTCGGACACGTCGTGCTGGTACTGGCCGACACCGATCGACTTGGGATCGATCTTGACCAGCTCGGCGAGGGGGTCCTGGAGACGGCGGGCGATGGAGACCGCGCCGCGCAGCGAGACGTCCATGTCGGGCAGTTCGGCCGAGGCGTAGGCCGAGGCCGAGTACACCGACGCGCCCGCCTCCGAGACCACGATCTTGGTGGGCTTGTTCTCGGGGATGCGGGAGATGAGTTCGGTGGCCAGGGCGTCGGTCTCGCGCGAGGCGGTGCCGTTGCCGATGGCGATGAGCTCCACGCCGAAGCGGGCCACCAGGGCGGCCAGCACGGCCAGGGACTTCTCGGTCTGCCCCTGCGGCTTGTGCGGGTAGATGACCTCGGTCGCGACGGCCTTGCCGGTGGCGTCGACGACGGCGACCTTCACACCGGTGCGGTAGCCGGGGTCCAGGCCCATGGTGGTGCGGGTGCCCGCGGGGGCGGCCAGCAGCAGGTCGCGCAGGTTGGCGGCGAACACGTCGACCGCGTCCTTCTCCGCGGCCTGACGCAGCCGCATCCTGGTGTCGATCCCCAGGCTGACCTGCAGCTTCGTACGCCAGGCCCAGCGCACCGTATCGAGCAGCCAGGAATCGGCCGGGCGGCCCTGGTCGGCGATGCCGAAGGCGACCGCGATGCGGCCCTCGTAGATCGTGCGTTCGCCGGGCGCGGGCTCCTCGGTGTCGGGTTCGAGGTGCAGGGTGAGCACCTCTTCCTTCTCACCGCGCAGCAGCGCCAGGATGCGGTGCGAGGGCAGCTTGTGGAAGGGCTCGCTGAACTCGAAGTAGTCGGCGAACTTGGCGCCCGCCTCCTCCTTGCCCGCGCGCACCGTCGAGGTGACCTGACCGCGGTTCCACATGAGTTCGCGCAGTTCACCGACGAGGTCGGCGTCTTCGGCGAAGCGCTCCACCAGGATCGCGCGGGCGCCCTCGAGCTGTTCGGCGGTGTAGCCGGCGGGGTCGGTGGTGGGGTCGCCGATCAGCGCGTCGGCGACGGGCTCGTGGCCTGCCTCGCGGGCGATCTGGGCCTTGGTGCGGCGCTTGGGCTTGTAGGGCAGGTAGATGTCTTCGAGGCGGGCTTTGGTCTCGGCGAGCATGATCTGGGTGTGCAGGGCCGGGTCGAGTTTGCCCTGGCCCCGGATGGATTCGATGATCGCGCCGCGGCGCTCGTCGAGTTCGCGCAGATAGCCGAGACGTTCGTCGAGCTGACGCAACTGGGCGTCGTCGAGGCCGCCGGTGACCTCCTTGCGGTAGCGCGCGATGAACGGAACCGTCGAACCGCCGTCGAGCAGTTCGACGGCGGCGCGGACCTGGGTCTCGCGCACCCCCAGTTCGTCCGCGATCCGCCTGCCCACGCTGGCCAGGGTGGTCGTGCTTTCAGTCTCGGGCGCTGTCGTCACGACCGCAGAGACTACAGCTCCGGACCGACACCCGGCGGATGCCCAGGTCAGCGGACCGTCGTGATCTCGGGATCGGTGATCGGGCGATCCAGGACGGTGTCGGCGCGTCCGCGCAGGAACTTGTCGAACATGGCCGCGACATAGGTGCGCACCAGCGCGGCCATCCGGTCGGGGTCGATGGCGCCGACATAGCTGGCGGCCAGCGGCCGGGCGGCGGACGGGATCAGCGCGGGCAGGTCGGTGAAGTCGTAGTGCGCCGAATCCGCAACGGACAGATGCCGTTTCCAGCCGGTGGCGTGCTGCCAGAACGCGTCGAGGGAGGGGTTGGCGTCACCGACCTGCTCGATCTGCGCGCTGGTCAGCACCAGGGTGGGCCGGTCGATGCCCTCGGTCACCGCGCGCCCGAAGTCCTCGTCGACCCCGAGCTGACCGTCCAGGTCGACCGCGGCGTCGATGCGCCGGTCCTCGTGCATGGCCTCCACCGCGGTGTAGCCGCCGGAGGAGTGGCCGACGGTTCCCACCCGCTCCAGGTCGAGGACCTCGCCTAGCCCGGCGGGCAACGGGTCCTGCTCGGCGTCGGGATCGGTTCCGGTGGCGAGACCGCCGAGGGTGTCGAGCAGGAAGGCGAAGTCCGCCAACCGGGTCGCGATGTACTTCTGCCGGATCTCGGGGTCGAAGCCGTTGGGGGCCACCGCGGGACGCACGATCCGGCCGCCGGGGAATTCGACGGCCGGACCGGCCTCGTAGGTGTGGTCCACGGTCACCACGACGTAGCCGCGCGAGGCGAGGTCTTCGGCCAGGCCGGTGCCGAGGATTCGGGAGACACCGGCGCCCGGGGTGTACAGCACGACGGGATAGGTGCTGCCGGTCCGGGCGGGGGCGTCACGGTGCGCGTGGGTCAGCACGCCCGGCAGCTCGGCGCCCAGCTTCTGTTCCAGCGTGGGGAGCAGCTCGGTCGAGGCGTAGTGCGCCCGCGGGTAACGGTCGGCGCCGGTCGCCGGGTAGAAGACCGAGACCATCAGTTCCCTGGCGCTGCTGCCGGGGTCGAACGGGTCGGGGCGCGCGGTGTCGACCAGGTGCAGCGTCGTCGTGCCCACCGGCAGGTCACCGGTGGGGCTCGGCAGCACCGTCACCGTGCCCGGTCCGGCGGTACCCGCGCCGACGCTGCTCGTCACCAGCGCGGCGACTGCCGCCGCCAGCACGATCGTCCGACGAATCACCTTGTCCCCCAAGCGGAATCTACTTCCCCGGCGGTGATCGTCACCCCCACGGCCGCGGTCACCATAACAAACCGGTGACCGCGCCGGGGCCCGACGGCGCTGTCCGGGAAGCGGATTCAGCCGAGCAATTGCCTGGCCAGCTCCCGCATCTCGGCCTTGCGGATCTTGCCGGTGACCGTCATCGGGAACTCCTCGACCACGTGCACATAGCGCGGGATCTTGTAGTGCGCGAGCTTGCCCGCGCAGAAGTCGCGCAGGGCCGCCGCGTCGAGCACGGCCGCGCCCTCGCGCAGCCGCAGCCAGACCATGAGCTCCTCGCCGTACTTCGCGTCGGGCACCCCGATGACCTGGGCGTCGAGGATGTCGGGGTGGGTGTAGAGGAATTCCTCGATCTCGCGGGGATAGATGTTCTCGCCGCCGCGGATCACCATGTCCTTGATCCGGCCGGTGACCGAGAGGTAGCCCTCGTCGTCCATGACGCCGATGTCGCCGGTGTGCATCCAGCGGGCCGCGTCGATCGCCTCGGCGGTCTGGTCGGGCTGCTCCCAGTAACCCAGCATCACCGAATAGCCGCGCGTGCACAGCTCGCCCGGCTCACCGCGTCGCAGGGTGCGGCCGCTGGCCGGGTCGACCACCTTCACCTCCAGGTGCGGGCCGACCCGGCCTACGGTGGCGGTGCGGCGATCGATGCTGTCGTCGCGGCGGGTCTGGGTGGACACCGGGGACGTCTCGGTCATGCCATAACAGATGGCGACCTCGGCCATGCCCATCCGGTCGATGACCCGCTTCATCACCTCCACCGGGCACGGCGAGCCCGCCATGATCCCGGTGCGCAGGCTCGACAGATCCGGCGCGGCACCGGAGTCGAGTTCGGCCAGCATGGCGATGAACATGGTCGGCACGCCGTAGAGCGAGGTGCACCGCTCGGCGGCGACCGCGTCCAGCGTGGCGGCCGGATCGAAGGACGGCGCCGGGATCACCACCGCCGCACCGTGCGAGGTGGCCGCCAGATTGCCCATGACCATGCCGAAGCAGTGGTAGTAGGGCACCGGCACGCACACCCGGTCGGCGGCGGTGTAGCCGCACAGTTCGCCGACGAAGTAGCCGTTGTTGAGGATGTTGTGGTGACTCAGGGTCGCGCCCTTGGGGAATCCCGTGGTGCCCGAGGTGTATTGGATGTTGATCGGGTCGTCGGCCGAGAGTCCTGCCGCGATCTCGGCGAGCAGGGCGGGGTCCGGGGCCGTGGCGGCGACCGCCTGCCACTGCGGTGTGCCCAGGATCAGGACCTGTTCCAGGGCCGGGCAGTTCGGCCGGACCTGCACGATCATCGACACGTAGTCGGAGGTCTTGAACTCCGGCGCCGCGATCAGCAGCCGCACCCCGGCCTGTCCGAGGACGTACTCGAGTTCGCTGGTGCGATAGGCGGGATTGATGTTGACGAGGATCGCGCCGATCTTGGCGGTCGCGTACTGGACCAGGAACCACTCCGCGCAGTTCGGCGCCCAGATGCCGACCCGGTCACCGGGGGCGATGCCGAGTGCGGCCAGGCCGGTGGCGACGGCGTCGACGGCGGCACCGAGTTCGCGGTAGGTCCAGCGGCGGCCGGTCGGGCGGTCGACGAGCGCGTCGTTGCCGGGGTGGGCGGCGACGGTGCGATCCAGGTTCGCGCCGATGGTGTCGCCGAGCAGGGGCGTGTCGGCGTCGCCGCACGCGTAGGACAGGTCGGTCACCGGATCTCCTCGTTCCGCAGCAGGAATCGCTGCACTTTGCCGCTGGGGGTCTTGGGCAGGCTGTCGACGAAGTGCACCCGGCGCGGATAGGCGTGGGCGGCGAACTCGTCCTTGACCAGCTGCTGGAGTTCGGCGGCCAGTTCGGGAGTACCCGCGACGCCGGGACGCGGCACCACGAACGCTTCGACGACCTCGCCGCGCAATTCGTCCGGCCTGCCGACCACGGCGGCCTCGGCGACCCCGTCGTGCAGGACCAGCACGCTCTCGATCTCGAACGGGCCGATCCGGTAGCCGGCCATGATGATCACGTCGTCGTCGCGGGAGCTGAAGTGGAAGAAGCCCTCGGTGTCGCGGGCGCCCACGTCACCGGTGAGGTACCAGCGGCCGTCGGCGGTGAAGCGGCTCGCGGTGCGTTCGGGGTCGTCGAGGTAGCCGAGAAACCATAGGAGGGGGCTGTGGTCGGTGTCGATGGCGACGCGGCCGATCTCGCCGGGTGCGGCCTCCCGATCGGCGTCCTCGGCCAGGACCGCGCACGACCAGCCCGGCAGCGACCTGCCCATCGAGCCGGGCGGTGCCGGGACATCGAGTGCGGGATGCCAGGCGTGGCAGATGACCATCCCGTGCTCGGTCTGCCCGTAGTGGTCGCGCACGGCGACGCCGAGGGCTCGCTGCGACCAGGTGACGACATCCGGGGTGAGCGGTTCCCCGGCCGAGGACGCGCGCCGCAGCGCGAAACCCGGCTCGAAGGGCTCGTCGTCGGCGCGCAGGGCCCGGTAGACCGTGGGCGCGGCGGCGAAATTGGTGACGCCGAAGCGGTGCAGCACCGCCCGGGTGAGCGGGGCGGAGAAGCCCGCGTGCAGCAGCAGGGTGCGCACGCCCGAGGCCAGCGGCGCCAGGATCGCGTAGTAGAGGCCGTACGCCCAACCCGGGTCGGCGCCGTTCCAGTAGACGTCGTCGGGGCGCACGTCCAGGGCGAACTCCTGGTAGGCGTGGAAGGAGGCCAGCGCGCGGACGGGGATCGGCACGCCCTTCGGGGTGCCGGTGGTGCCGCTGGTGAACAGCTGGACCAGCAGACCGTCACCGCCGACCACCGCCGCCTCCGCCCGTGGATCATCGGCGCGGTGCGTGGCCAGCAGGGTGCCCCAGTCCAGGGTGCCGGGAACCCCGGCGCCCACGACGATCGTGTGCCGGTCGGAGTCGCCAAGCTTGGCGGCCTGATCGGCATCGGCGACGACGACCTTCGCGCGGGCGGCGTCGAGCCGGAACTCGACCGCGGGCGGGGCGAAGGCGGTGAACAGCGGCACGTGCACCGCGCCGCGCCGCCAGATCCCCAGCAGTGCCACCACCAGCTCGGCCGACTTCGCCATCAACGTGGCCACCCGGTCCCCCGGCTCCACCCCGAGCTCGGCCAGCGCGGCCGCGAAACGCTGCGAGGCCTCGCGCAGCTCGCCGTAGGTGAGCTCGCGCGCGCTCAGATCGGACTCGACCACCGTGACGGCAACCTGCCCGGCCGGATGCCGGTCGCACAGCAGCTCGGCCGCGCAGGCCCCCGGTCCGTCGTAGTGGTCGAGCAGGGCACTCACCCGCGCGTCCAGGTCGGTACTCATCGCAGTTCTCCTCCAACGCCTGGGCCTGCTGCCAGGGTCTCCCCTAGAATGTGGCACAGCTCACGTACCCCACTACCCCCGAAAAGGGGTGACCCGATGAAGGCCACGTCCCTGCTGCGCCCCCGCGACGACGACGCTCTGCGCGCCGAGATCCGCTGGGTGGCGCACCGGGCCGATGTCCCCGTGGTGTTCGGCGGCCCGGTACACGACGACACCCTGCTGCTCACCGAGTTCGTCGGCACCCTGACCACCGGCATGCGCGGCCTGTCGGTGCTGCGGACCTCCGGGCTCGGCGGCCAGGCGATGGAGTACCGCAGGCCCGCCGCGGTCGCGGACTATCGCGGTGCGTCCACGATCACCCACCACTACGACGGTCCGGTGGTCGGCGAGGGGCTGCGGTCGGTGATGGCGGTGCCGATCGTGGTGGCCGACCGGACGCGGGCGGTGCTCTACGCGGCCACCCGCAGCGTGGGCCCGCTGGGCGACCGGACCGCCGACGTACTGGTCCAGGCGGGCAGGCGGCTGGCGAGCGAGATCGCGGTGCGCGACGAGGTCGACCGCCGGGTCCGGATGCTCGAGCTCGCCGCTCCCCCGCCCACCACCGGCGCGGCGGCCACCGAGGAATTGCGCGAGATCCACGCCGATCTGCGGGCTTTGGCGGCAGACGTCGGCGATGCCGCGCTGCGCGGCAGGCTGTCCGGGGTGTGCGACCGGCTGACCGGTGTCCTGGCCGGCGAACCCGGTGCTGCGGCGCCGCGGCTGTCGCGGCGGGAGCTGGACGTACTCGCGCAGGTCGCGCTCGGCTGCACGAATCAGGAAGTGGCACTGCGGTTGTCGCTGGGCGCGGAGACGGTCAAGAGCTACCTGCGGCAGGCGATGACCAAGCTCGACGCGGGTACCCGGCACGAGGCGGTCGCGCTGGCCCGGCGCCACGGCCTGCTGCCCTGAATCGCCTGTCCCCTTGACGTGTGGAATGCGTCACTCGACACGCCACGAACGGAACCTCTGATTCCGCTCGGCGGGCAACGGATCGAGTGACGCGGGTTGACCCCAGTGTCATGCGGAGTGCCGACCGGTCGGTCGCTTGCAATGTCGAATCCCGCAGCGGCACAACATCTGTCCTGCAGAGTTCGGCCGAGCGTCGCCCGGCGAAGCCGATCGGACCGAGCCACGCGCCCGCCACGAGCGCACGCCGACCCGTTCCGAATGGAATCAGAATGCCCCACCTTGGACGATCACACAACGAATGACCCTGATGGATACCCAAATGTCTTTAGCGCAAAACAATCTCGGACCGGTTCCGGCCCGGTAGCGTCGATCCGATGACGGAGCCTTTTCAATTGGCCGGCCTTTCCCTGGACTGTGACGACCCGGAGTCCCTCGCCCGCTTCTACCTCGGGCTGCTCGGTGGCCGGGTCCTGTGGAACGACGCGCACAGCGTCGGAATCCGGATCCCGTCAGGTCTGACGATCGCCGCGCAACGCGTGGAAGACTATGTCCCGCCGGTGTGGCCGGGCACCGCGGCCGTGCACCTGGACCTCGCCGCCGACGCCGATCTGGATCTGTGCGAACAGCACGCGCTGGCCATCGGCGCGAAACCCGCACCGGTGCAACCCGATCCACGATGGCGGGTACTACTCGACCCCGCCGGGCACCCGTTCTGTATCACGACCAGGGTCGTACCGACCTGAGTCGCGGCTACTGCTCGGGCAGGAGATCGGGCCTGCGTTCGCGGGTCCGCTCCAGTGACTGTTCGTGGCGCCAGGCGGCCACCTTCGCGTGGTCGCCGGAGAGCAGGATCGGCGGCACGTCCAGACCACGCCAGGACACCGGCCGGGTGTAGCTGGGGCCTTCCAGCAGGCCGTCGGAGAACGAATCCTCCTGGTGCGACTGCTGATTGCCGAGCACGCCGGGGATCAGGCGCACGACCGCCTCGGTCATCACCAAGACCGCGGCCTCGCCGCCGATGAGCACATAGTCGCCGATGCTCACCTCCTCGACGCGCACGCGGCGGGCGGCGTCGTCGAAGACGCGCTGGTCGATCCCCTCGTAGCGCCCGCAGGCGAAGACGAGGTGTTTCTCGGTGGACCAGCGGTGCGCGGTGGCCTGGGTGAACGGCCTGCCCGCCGGGGTGGGGACGACCAGCAGCGCGTCGTCGGGGCACACCTCGTCGAGCGCGGCGCCCCAGACGGTGGGCTTCATGACCATGCCCGGCCCGCCGCCGTAGGGGGAATCGTCGACGGACTTGTGCACGTCGTGGGTCCAGCGGCGCAGATCGTGCACACCCACCGAGAGCAGGCCCTTGTCGACGGCCTTGCCGAGCAGCGCGGTGCGCAGCGGCTCGAGATACTCCGGGAAGATCGTGACGACGTCGAGTTGCACGAATTACTCCGGATCGAGCAGGCCCTCGGGCGGGGTGATCACCACCAGACCGTCGGCGACCGAGACGGTCGGCACGATGGCGGTGACGAAGGGAATGAGGATCTCGCGGCCGTCGTCGGCGGCGCGCACCGACAACAGCTCGCCCGCGGCCGAGTGCAGCACCTCGGTGACCGTGCCGACGGCGGTGCCGTCGGCGAGCTCGACGCGCAGGCCCTCGAGCTCGTGGTCGTAGAAGGCGTCCTCGTCCTCGGACGGGGGCAGCGAATCGCTGTCGACGACGAACAGCAGGCCGCGCAGAGCGTCGGCGGCTGTGCGATCGGCGACGCCGTCGACGAAGACCAGAAGCCGGCCCGAGTGCTCTCGGGCCGACTTCACGGTGTATTCGCGGGTCGCCGCGGATTTCGGCATCCGGCCGCGCAGGGTGGCACCGGGAGCGAAGCGGAGCTCCGGCTCATCGGTGCGCACCTCGACGACGAGTTCGCCGCGCACACCGTGCGACTTGGCGACCCGGCCTACGACGAGTTCCATCTAGGCGTCGGTGTCGACCACGTCGACCCGGATTCCCCGGCCGCCGATACCGGCGACGAGGGTGCGCAGCGCGGTCGCGGTACGTCCACCGCGCCCGATCACCTTGCCCAGGTCCTCGGGGTGGACGTGCACCTCGACGGTGCGTCCGCGGCGGCCGGTGATCAGCTCGACGCGGACGTCATCCGGGTTGGCGACGATGCCGCGAACCAGATGTTCGACGGCATCGGCAACAACGGCGGTCATGCCTCCGCCTCGCTGGCGCTCGGCTCCGGCATGCCCGCCGAGGGCGCTGTGCCCATGGTTCGCTCGCTGCGCTCGCTCACGAGTTACTCGGCAGCCTCGGCGGCGGGGGCCTCGGCGGCCTCCTCGTCCTTCTTGGCGGCCTTCTTCTTCGGGGTGACGGCCTCGGCGACGGGCTCGTTGTCGGCGGCGGCCAGCGCGGCGTTGAACAGGTCCAGCTTGGACGGCTTGGCGGCCTTCACCTTGAGGGTGCCCTCGGTGCCCGGCAGGCCCTTGAACTTCTGCCAGTCGCCGGTGATCTCCAGCAGACGCTGCACCGACTCGGTCGGCTGCGCGCCGACGGACAGCCAGTACGCCACGCGATCGGCGTCGATCTCGATCAGCGAAGGCTCTTCCTTCGGGTGGTACTTGCCGATGGACTCGATGGCCCGGCCGTCACGACGGGTGCGGGCGTCAGCGACAACCACGCGGTACTGCGGGTTGCGGATCTTGCCCAGGCGGGTGAGCTTGATGCGAACAGCCATGCTGATCTGCCTCTTTCAGTAGTTTGGTCACCACGCGATTCGGCGACCCACATGGTCTGCGGGTCCGGTTTCGCGCATGAAGTGCGTGACCGCCGCGCGGTACGTGACCGGAGACGGGCTGACACTGTCCAGGAAGGACGGTTGCCCATTGTGCCAGACCGGGTCGTCCCGCCCGAAATCGCCTCCGCGCTCGTTCAGCGCAACTGCGAAGTATCGACGACCACCGGCACCGGACCAGGCGCCTTCACCGTTTCCCCGCTGTCGGCGAAGACCTCTTGCCGGTAGCCGGTCTCTCCCAGCGTGTAACCCCAGAATCGAGCCGGTTTCCCCATCGGCAACTCCACGATCCAGAGATTCTGGATCCTCGCCGAAGCGTAGGCCGCAACCTTGGTGTCCCGCTCTTCACTCGAGTTACCGGGCGACCAGACCTCGACGGCGAGCAGAACGTCCTCGGCGGCGAAGTTCACATGGCTGATAGCCCCGGCCACCACGGAGATGTCGGGAATCACACCGGTGCGCAGCGGCGTGCTGATACGGACTCCCACGGCGGGAAGAACGTGGAGGTCGCGCCGTTCCGCGGCCCGCAGCGCGTCTCGCAACATCACGGCCAATTCGAATGACGCGTACTGATGCGAACCACCGGGCGGCGGCGTCATGTGCAGGTACCCCCAGATGAGTTCGAGTCGCGATCCATCAGCCGGCTGCTCTTCGGCGAGCCAGTCTTCCACAGTCTTCGGGCCCAACGGGTGGATCATCGAAACCTCGGCGCTCATCGTCATCTCCGCCGATCTCCCCTGGTCGTACCGACATATGGACAACTCGGACCGGACTGATACTCAGCCGCAAAACTACCGATTCAACCTCGATCGCATGTTTGCACATGTTTGCAGCGTGTGGACCACTCTACAGACTTGCGCTCCCGCGACCTGGGAGAACGCCGCGACACAACCGGCTCACCGGAGCAGCGACCGGGGCTCAGCGGTGGCCGGTGACAGGGTTGGGGGTTTTGACGACCATTCCGCGCAGGACGACCCATTGCGGGTCGGTCAGCGACTGCGGATCGGTGCGGGGGTCTTCGGTGTAGACGACGAAGTCGGCGGGGGCGCCTTCCTCGATGCTCGGGCGGCCGAGCCAGGTGCGGGCGGTCCAGGAGGCGGCGCCGAGGGCGTCGTGGGGGGACAGGCCGGCGCCGGTGAGGGCGGTGATCTCGTCGGCGATGCGGCCGTGGCGGATGGAACCGCCCGCGTCGGTGCCCGCGTAGATGGGGACGCCCGCCTCGTGGGCTCGGCCGACGGTGTCGCGGACGCGGCGGTGCAGGTCGCGCATGTGGGCGGCGTAGACGGGGAATTTGGTGGCGCTGTCGGCGATGCCGGGGAAGGTGTCGATATTGATGAGGGTGGGGACCAGGGCGGTGCCGTGGGCGACCATGGCGGCGATGGTGTCGTCGGTGAGGCCGGTGCCGTGTTCGAGGCAGTCGATACCGGCGTCGATCAGGCCGGGCAGGGCGTCCTCGCCGAAGACGTGGGCGGTGACGCGGGCGCCGTTGGCGTGGGCGGCGTCGATGGCCTGTTTCAGGATGTCGTCGCTCCACAGCGGGCGCAGGTCGCCGACGGAGCGGTCGATCCAGTCGCCGACGATCTTGACCCAGCCGTCGCCGAAGCGGGCCTGCTCGGCGACGATCTCGGGCAGGTCGCGTTCGTCGTCGAGTTCGATGCCCAGTTCGCGGATGTAGCGCTTGGGGCGGGCGATGTGGCGGCCCGCGCGGATGATGCGCGGGAGTTCGGCGTGCTCGTCGATGAAGCGGGTGTCGATGGGTGAGCCCGCGTCACGCAGCAGCAGCGCGCCCGCGTCGCGTTCGGTCTCGGCCTGCTCGATCGCGCCTTCGCGGGTCTCGTCGCCGCCGCCGTAGCGGATGCCGACGTGGCAGTGCGCGTCGACCAGGCCCGGCACGATCCAGCCCGCGCCGCACAGGGTTTCGGCGCCGCGCACCGGCTCGAAGGTGACGGTTCCGTCGACGACCCAGAGATCGCGCTGCTCGTCACCGGGCAGAACCACACCACGCAGATGCACACGAACCTCCAGGGGTCGGCCTCGACACCGAAACTACCGCCCCGGATCCTCCGACGCACCCACGTACCGGGACCGGATATCGCACGAACCGCCGACGCCGGGACCGAACGGGGCTGTCGTGCGAACCGCCGACACACCCACTCACCAGAGCCGGAACCCGACGACCCGTCGCGGGATCAGCCGTCGAGGAAGACGGTCACCGCCGCGATGCGCGAGGAACCCGGCGCGAAGTCGACGAAGGCCACGCCGTGCGCATCCCCGACCCGCACGCTCGCGCTGACCGTGCGCCCGGCGGCGATCATCTTGGACCACTGGAGCTCTCGCGCCCGCTCGGCGAATTCCGCCACCGTGACCGGGATGCCCGCGGGGAACCGGATCTCGGTGCGCGCGTCGAGCAGCGTGTGCACCCGGGCGGTGTCCCCGGCGGCCACGGCGGTGAACAACCGGCGGACCAGGCGTTTGCCGTGCCCGCCGACACCGCGCAGCGCACGCATCATGCCGACGGCGCCACCCAGGCCCAGCTCACCGACGAGTTGCGGCCCGAGCTTGGCCCCGGCGAGCACGCCCGAGGTTCCCGTACCGAGCAGGCGGGCGATCATCGGCGCCAGTTCCCAGTGCGCGGCGAGGCGGGCGATGCGCCAGCCGTCGGGTGTCTCGACCAGGTCGTAGCGCAGGTGCATGGGCACGACGACGGTGGCGCCGGTCGACATGGTGGTCTCGATGTGCAGGTCACGGACCACCGAATGTCCCGCGACCAGGTCACGGTCGACCCGGAAGACGATCCCGTTGGGCCCGATGAACGTGTTGTAGAAGCGCGAGATGGCCTCGGCCCCGATGTGCGGGCGCGAGCCGACCGGATCGTTGACCTCGGCGCCCTCGGCGAACAGGGCCACCCAGGCCGCCTTGTCGTGGGCTCCGACGGCCCGCGGGGAGGCGTGCACCGTCGCCAGCAGGTTCTCGGAAATCCGGTCCAGCGGCATGTTTCGTCGTCCTCACCTCGTCGTGTCCTCGCGCGATCCATGATAGAACGTGTTCTAGTTTTTGTGTCGGCGATCGTGTACTCCCACGACGCCCTGTTCAAACGGAGAATCTCGATGGAGTGGTACACCGGGAACACCACCTACGACACCGTGCTCACCATCGGCTTCGCCTTCGCGGCCTTCGTGATGGTCGGCGGGCTGTTCGCGCAGAGCCCCTACGGGCGCTTCACCTCCACCAAGGTGGGTTTCAATCTCAATCCGAAGCTGGGCTGGTGGCTGATGGAACTACCGGCCACCGTGGTGTTCGCGGTGTTCTTCCTGACCGGTCCCGACCCGTTCTCGCCGACGCCGCTGGTGCTGGCCGCGATCTGGCTGGTGCACTACGGCAACCGGGGCTGGTTCTTCCCGCTCTCGATCCGGCAGGTACCGGGCAAGACCAGCAGTTTCAATATCGGTGTCGTGGCCGCCGGGGTGTTCGTCACCGCGCTGCACGGCTATCTCAACGGCGCGATGTTCAGCCACGACTACCTGGACCAGTACAGCACCGCGTGGCTCACCGACCCGCGCTTCCTGGTGGGCCTGGCCGTGTACCTGTGCGGTTTCGCGCTGCTGGTGCGCTCGGAGGCGATCGTGCGCAACCTGCGCGACAAGGACAACCCCGGCGCCACCGAATACCGCATCCCGCACGGCGGCGGCTTCCGGTTCGTCAGCAGCCCCGCCTACCTGGGCGAACTCATCGCCTGGACCGGTTTCGCCCTGCTCACCTGGTCGCTCGCGGGCGTGGTCATCCTGCTGATCACGGCGGGCAACCTGGTGCCGCGCGCCTTCGCCACCCACCGCTGGTACAAGGAGAAGTTCGCCGACTACCCGATGAACCGCAAAGCACTGATCCCCGGCGTGATCTGAGCCGAACACCGCGGCCGGTGATCCGTGTCGGATCACCGGCCGCGGGTGCGGGCACTAATTCTTGGGGAACTTGAGCTGGGAGAGGTCGATGCCCTCCAGGCCCGGGGGGAGCTGGTCGAGGCCGGGCGGCATCTGCGACAGGTCCATGCCCGGAGGCAGGCCGGGCATCCCGGCGGGCATGCCGGGGAAACCGCCGCGCATCTTCGGCGGGGTCGGGCCGCGGCCACCCTTCTTGCCCTTCTTGCCCTTCTTGTTGTTGCCGCGGCGCGCGCCGGGCAGGCCCATCTGACGGCCCATCATGGCCATCATCTTCTTGGCCTCGAAGAAGCGGTCGACGAGCTGGTTGACCTCGGAGACCTGCACGCCCGAGCCGTTGGCGATGCGCAGGCGGCGGGAGGCGTTGATGATCTTGGGGTTGTCGCGCTCGGCGGGGGTCATGCCGCGGATGATGGCCTGCACGCGGTCGAGCTGCTTGTCGTCGACGGCGGCCAGCGCGTCCTTCATCTGACCCGCACCCGGCAGCATGCCGAGCAGGTTGCCGATCGGGCCCATCTTGCGGATGGCCAGCATCTGGTCGAGGAAGTCCTCGAGGGTGAGCTCGCCGCTGCCGATCTTGCGGGCGGTCTCCTCGGCCTGCTGGGCGTCGTAGACCTGTTCGGCCTGCTCGATGAGGGTGAGCACGTCGCCCATGCCGAGGATGCGCGAGGCCATCCGGTCGGGATGGAAGACGTCGAAGTCCTCGAGCTTCTCGCCGGTGGAGGCGAACATGATGGGCGAGCCGGTGACATTGCGCACCGACAGCGCGGCACCACCGCGGGCGTCACCGTCGAGCTTGGTGAGCACGACACCGGTGAAGCCGACACCGTCGCGGAACGCCTCGGCGGTGCTGACGGCGTCCTGGCCGATCATCGCGTCCAGGACGAACAGGGTCTCGTCGGGCTGCACGGCGTCGCGGATGCCCGCGGCCTGGCTCATCAGCTCGGCGTCGATACCGAGGCGGCCCGCGGTGTCGACGATGACCACGTCGTACTGCTTGGCCCTGGCCTCGGCGATACCGGCGCGGGCCACCTCGACCGGGTCGGCCGCGGAGATGCCGAGCGGGTTCTCGCCACCGCCGACGGAGGTGCCGGGGTGCGGGGCGAACACGGGCACGCCCGCGCGCTCACCGACGACCTGCAGCTGGGTGACGGCACCGGGGCGCTGGAGGTCACAGGCGACCAGGATGGGCTGATGCCCCTGGCCCTTGAGCCATTTGGCGAGCTTGCCCGCGAGGGTGGTCTTACCGGCACCCTGCAGACCGGCCAGCATGATCACGGTGGGCGGGTTCTTGGCCAGCGTGAGCCTGCGGGTCTCGCCGCCGAGGATGCCGACGAGTTCCTCGTTGACGATCTTGACGACCTGCTGCGCCGGGTTGAGCGCGGCGGAGACCTCCGCGCCCTTGGCCCGCTCCTTGATCTTGGCGATGAAGCCGCGCACCACGGGCAGCGCCACGTCGGCCTCGAGCAGGGCGAGGCGGATCTCGCGCGCGGTGGCGTCGATGTCGGCCGGTGACAGCCGCCCCTTACCGCGCAGATCCTGCAGTGCACCGGTAAGCCGGTCGGACAGGGATTCGAACACCGATCGCGCTCCTGATCTGAAAGGGACGTGTATTGCCCTCCCAGGGTAATGGGTGTTATTCCCGGTGGCGCACGTGCGGTGGCGCGGTGCGGCGCAATTCGTGATTCTCGATGTTCACCAGGTACACCGCCTCGCGGCCGGTGAGGCCGAGTTCGCGCGAGAGCGACTCGATCCGGTTCCATTCGGAATCGGGACTGTCGACGTGGTGCGCGGTGGTCGAGGCGATGGTCATCGCGGCCAGCGCCTGGGCACCGGTGAGGGTGCGTCCCGGGAGCCACGAAACCACCCACAGGTCACCGCCGACGCAGCGCGCGATGTGCGCGGTCGCGTCGCTGGTCATCATTGATGCGGAAACGACTTCGATAGCCACGGATCTGCTCTCCCCTCGAACGAGTGACAGCCAGACCCGAGGAATGCTATAGGTCATATCTCGACTTATCGGGCAGCGCGCGGGGATTGCGGGCAACCTGATAGCAATCGGTGAGTAAACCGTGTCCTGACAGTGTCAGGCGCCGTCGTCGGTGGCTTCCGGGGGCGGGGGCGGCGCGGGGTGCGGAACCACTTCCAGCACAGCCTTTTCGATGCCGGCGCGTAGCTGTGGGGTGTCGGCGGCGCCGAGTTCGAGGCAGAACGCGTCGACCACCGCCGAGCCCATCGTCACGGCCTTGGCCCAGCGCACATCGGCGCCCGCCGCGGCGAAGGCACCGGCGAGTCTGCTGAGCAGGCCGATCCGGTCCTCGGCACGCAGTTCCAGGATCACCTGGCCCGGGGTGCTGGTCGCCGACCAGAGCACGCGCGGCTGGGCGAGCGCGTAGCGGCCGGGTCCGGTGCCCTCGGCCTCGGCCTCGCGTTTGGCCAGCACCTCGGGCAGGTTCAGCGCACCGCTGGTGGCCTTGATGAGTTCCTGGCGCAGCAGGCCCGCGTCGGGTGGGTCACCGAATTTCGGGGTCACCACGAAGGTGTTGACCGCCGAGTCCCCGGCCGAGCCCAGCGCGGCCGAGAGCACCCGCAGCGAGTGCAGGGCGAGCACGCCCGCCGCGTCGGACAGCAGCCCGGCGCGGTCGGGGGCGATCACGGTGACGACGTGGGTGTGCTTGCCGTCGCCGGGGACGAGGGTGACGTGCACTCCCCCGCCGCGCGCCCGCTCGAGCAGGTCCGGGTCGATCGGTTCCGGTTGCGGCAGTGGCTCGCCCGCCATCACCAGCTTGCAGCGGCGGACCAGTTCGCCGATCAGCGAGGCCTTCCAGTCGCCCCACACGCCGGGACCGGTGGCCAGGGAATCGGCTTCGGCGAGGGCGTGCAGCAGTTCCAGCAGGCCGACGTCGCCGTCGAGTGCCTCGGCCACGTGCCGCACCGTCGCCGGGTCGTCGAGATCGCGGCGGGTGGCGGTGTCGGGCAGCAGCAGGTGGTAGTGCACGATCGCGCTGAGCGTGCGGATGTCGGACGGCCACAGGCCGAGCCTGCGCCCGATATGGGTGGCCAGTTCGGCGCCGACGACGCTGTGGTCGCCCGTGCGGCCCTTGCCGATGTCGTGCAGCAGGGCGCCCAGGGTGAGCAGGTCGGGCCGGGCGACCCGGGTGCTGAATCCGCCGGCGTAGGCGACGGTTTCCATCAGGTGCCGGTCGACGGTCCAGGTGTGCAGGGCGTCGCGCGGGGGCAGATCGCGCACCGCGCCCCATTCCGGGAACAGCCTGCCCCACAGGCCCGTCCGGTCCAGCGCCTCGACCGCGTCGATGCTGCCGCGTCCGGCGCCCAGCAGCACGAGCAGGTCGTTGAGCGCGTCCTTGGGCCACGGTTCGCGCAGCTCGGGGGCGTCCTCGGACAGGCGGTTGAGCGTGGTCGCCGACATCGGCAGCCCGGTGCGCGCCGAGGCCGCGGCCACCCGCAGGATCAGGCCGGGATCGCGCTGGGGCCGCGCGTCCCTGGCCAGCACCACCTCGCCGGCGTGCTCGACCACCCCCTCATCGAGTGGTCGGCGCACCGGCATGCGGCGCAGGCGGGCCAGGCCGCGGCGGGGCAGCGCGTTGGCGGCGGTGCGCAGCCCGACCTCCGACGAGTAGCTCACCGTGCGGGCCGCGTCGCTGAGCATCCTGGCCAGATCGAAGCGGTCGCCGATGCGCAGCGCGGCCCCGATCTCGTCGGCGTCCTGGGCCCGCAACTGGTCGCGGGCCCGGCCCGCCACGCGGTGCAGTTCGGTCCGCACGTCGAGCAGTCTGCGATGGGCCTGTGCGAGGCCGCCGCCGGGCACTTCCGGACCCAGGCCCGGCATGGCGTCGGTGAGCTGGGCGATCGACAGCGCGTCGAGCAGCTGGATGTCGCGCAGGCCGCCGCGGCCGTTCTTCAGGTCGGGTTCGGCGCGGTGGGCGATCTCGCCGCTGCGCTGCCAGCGGGCGGTGGTCTGGGCGATCAGCGCGTCGAAGCGGGAGCGGATGCCGGTGCGCCATTCCCGGCGCACCCCGCCGATGAGCAGATTGCTCAGGTCCTCGTCGCCGACGATGTGACGGGCCTCGAGCATGCCCAGCGCGGCGATGGTGTCGTCGGCGGCCACCCGCAGCGCCTGCGGGACCGTGCGCACGCTGTGGTCGAGCTTGATGTGGGCGTCCCAGAGCGGGTACCAGAGCTGGTCGGCGACCTCGGCGACCACCTTCGGGTCGACGTCGTCGTGCAGCAGCACCAGATCCAGATCCGAGTAGGGCAGCATCTCACGCCTGCCCAGCCCGCCCACCGCGACCACGGCCAGGCCGCTGTCGGCGGTGATGCCCAGCTCGCTGCCCTTGCTGGTGAGCCAGAATTCGAACAGGTCGACCAGCGCCGCCCGCAACGCCTCCGGATCCAGGCGCGGATTGCGCGTGCCCGCTCCCTCGAGCAGCGCAGCCCTGGCCTTGACCAGGTCGGCCGCGCCGTTGTGCTGAATACCGCCGTTCTGTGCTGCCACTGCCCCACCGCCATTCATGCGGGCGGCCCCGCCCCGACCGGTGTACCGGTGGGAGCGGGGCCGCCGCTCGATCGTTGCGCCGCCGGTCGCTCCGGCGCCGGATTACAGCGCGTCGGTACCGCGTTCGCCGGTACGGACCCGGATGATCGTGTCGACCGGGGTGACCCAGACCTTGCCGTCACCGATCTTGCCGGTGCGCGAGGCCTCCACGATCACCTCGACGACCTTCTCCACCGAGGCGTCGTCGACGACGATCTCGACGCGGACCTTGGGGACGAAGTCCACCGAGTACTCCGCACCGCGGTAGACCTCGGTGTGGCCCTTCTGCCTGCCGTAACCCTGGACCTCGCTGACGGTCATGCCGAACACGCCCGCCTGCTCGAGTCCGGTCTTGACGTCCTCCAGGGTGAACGGTTTGACGATAGCGGTAATGAGTTTCATTACGTCATGCCTCCTTGACGGCAGTCCGTGCCGTGCCACTCACAGCAGCGAAATCGTAGGCCGTTTCCGCGTGCTCGGACTCGTCCATTCCCGCAGATTCTTCCTCGGCGCTCGCACGCAGGCCGATGGTGGCCTTCAGGACCAGGGCGATCACCGTCGCGACGACCAGCGAGTACGCCAGCACCGCGAAGGCACCCGCGGCCTGGCGCCACAGCACGTCGAAGCCGCCGCCGTAGAACAGGCCGTCGGCACCGGTCGGAGCCTCGGCGGTACCGACCAGACCGATGAGAACGGTACCGATGACACCACCGACGAGGTGGATACCGACCACGTCGAGCGAGTCGTCGTAGCCGAACTTGAACTTCAGGCCGACCGCCAGGGCACAGGCCGCACCGGCGACCGCGCCGATGGCCAGGGCGCCGAGCACGTTGACCGAGGCACAGGCCGGGGTGATGGCGACCAGACCGGCCACGATGCCCGAGGCCGCGCCCAGCGAGGTGGGGTGACCGTCACGGAACTTCTCCACCAGCAGCCAGGCGAGCATGGCCGCGGCGGTGGCGACGAGGGTGGTGACGAAGGCGGCCGCGGCGGTGCCGTTGGCACCCAGCGCCGAACCGGCGTTGAATCCGAACCACCCGAACCACAGCAGGCCGGCACCCAGCATGACGAACGGGAGGTTGTGCGGACGGAACGGCGACTTCGGCCAGCCCTTGCGCTTGCCCAGGACCAGCGCCAGCGCCAGCGCGGCGGCACCGGAATTGATGTGGACGGCGGTGCCACCGGCGAAGTCGATCGCCTTGACCTTCTCCATGATCCAGCCGCCACCCCAGACCCAGTGCGCGACGGGGAAGTAGACGACCGTGGCCCAGACCGCGGAGAAGACCAGCCAGGCGCTGAACTTCATCCGGTCGGCGACCGCACCCGAGATGAGGGCGACGGTGATGATCGCGAACATCGCCTGGAAGGCGACGAAGACGAGCACCGGGATCGTGCCGGTCAGCGGCACGCCGGCGGAGTCCTCGCCGAAGCCGGTGAACAGGGTGCGCAGGCCGAAGAACTCGACCGGGTCGCCGATCAGGCTGGCCTTGTCGGTGCCGAAGGCCACCGAGTAGCCGTACAGCGCCCAGAGCACACCGATCACGCCCATGGCGCTGATGCTCATCATGATCATGTTCAAGACGTTCTTGCTACGGACCATGCCGCCGTAGAAGAACGCCAGTCCGGGTGTCATCAGCAGCACGAGAGCCGCGCTGGTCAGAACCCAGGCCGTGTCACCTGTGTCGGGTGCACCGATCTCGGCGCCCGCCAGGAGTACGGGATTCACCACCTTTTGTCCTCCTCATCTCGAGCCCCGCCGAGTACGACGAAGGCCTGCCAAGAAGGGTCCTCATCCGGTGTTTCATCCGGTGAGCTGTGGTGTTTCACCTGCGTGAACGGATAGCCGAGTTGTGTTGCTTCCAGGTTTCGTGGGGTTGGCCACACCTGGGCACCTCACGGTGAGGAGGGCGCCGATGTGCGGTTCGCCACGTGTTCGCAGCAGGCCGCGGCGGCGCTGTTCGCCCTGGACACGCCGCTGCCCGCCGGGTCGCGGGGACCGGGCGGGCAGCGGGTGGCGACGGTGCGGTCAGGAATTGCCGCCGAGCAGCGCGTCGACGAAGGCGCCGGGCTCGAACGGGGCCAGGTCGTCGGCGCCCTCGCCGAGACCGACCAGTTTCACCGGAACGCCCAGCTCGTGCTGGACCTGGAAGACGATGCCGCCCTTGGCGGTGCCGTCGAGCTTGGTGAGCACCACGCCGGTGATGTCGACGACATCGGCGAACACCCGCGCCTGCATCAGCCCGTTCTGGCCGACGGTGGAGTCCAGGACCAGCAGCACCTCGTCGACGGCGGCCTTCTTCTCCACCACCCGCTTGACCTTGCCCAGCTCGTCCATCAGGCCGGTCTTGGTGTGCAGGCGGCCCGCGGTGTCGATCAGGACGGCGTCGACGCCACGGTCGATACCCGCGGTGACCGCGTCGAAGGCGACGGCGGCCGGGTCGGCGGCCTCTTTACCGCGCACGGTCTCGGCGCCGACGCGTTCGCCCCACGTCTGCAGCTGGTCGGCGGCGGCGGCGCGGAAGGTGTCGGCGGCGCCGAGCAGCACCCGGCGGCCGTCGGCGACGAGCACGCGGGCCAGCTTGCCGGTGGTGGTGGTCTTGCCGGTGCCGTTGACACCGACCACCAGCAGGATCGCCGGATGTTCGGCGTGCGGGAGGGCGTGGATGGAGCGGTCCAGGTCCGGGCGCAGGGCCTCGATCAGTACGTCACGCAGGGCGGTCCTGGCCTGTTCGGGGGTGCGTACGCTGCGCGCGGCCATCTCCTCGCGCAGGCGGGCGACGATCTTGCCCGTGCTGGCGGTGCCGATATCGGCCAGCACCAGGGTGTCCTCGATCTCCTCCCAGGAGTCCTCGTCGAGGTCACCGCCGCCGAGCAGGCCCAGCAGGCTCTTGCCGACGGCGTTCTGCGAGCGCGACAGGCGCCCGCGCAGGCGGACGAGGCGACCGGAGGTGGGGTCGATCTCCTCGATCGCGGCGGCGACGGCGTCGGTTTCGGCCGGAGGTTCGGGGGTGACGGGCTGGGCCGGAGCGGTCTCGGTGGGGGCGATCTCCGCCGGAGCGGTGTCGGCCGGGGCGACGGTGCCGGTGGGGGCCGTGTCGGTCGGCGCGGTGTCGGTGGGGGTGGTGTCGGCGGGCGCGGTGTCGGTCGCGGACGGCGCGGTGTCGGTCGGCGCGGTCGGCGGGGCTTCGGTGGTGGGGGTGGTGTCGAGGCTGCTCAGGTCGTCGGGGACCACCACGGTCTCGGCATCGCGCACATCGGTCTCGGGCAGCGGCACATCGGTGATGCCGCGGCGCGGGGTGTCACGCGGGACGGCCGCGTCGTCGCCGATGTGCGGCTGGCCCTCGTCGTCGGTGCGCCCACCGGCCGGTTCGGGGCGCGGCAGGGTCGGGGCCGACCCGCCCTGACTGAAATTGAAGCCGCCCGCGGCGGTATAGCCGCCGGAACGGTCGGTCAGCTCCTTGTCCGGCTCGGGTGGGGCCAAGGAGATCTGGCGCCGCTTGTACAGGACGAAACCCGCGACGAGCGCCACCAACAGCACGGCGGCGATCGCGGCGATCAGGATCCACGCTTGCGAACTCACCCGGCCGAGTCTATTCGGGCAGCGTGTAGTGGCACGTCGGCGGCGTCGGCGGGGCAGGTCGGCGCGGCCTTTCGCGGCCTGTCGGCACGCCGGGCAAACACTACAGATTCGTTGTCCTGCGGAACTTCTGGCGCAATCCCCATAGGATCGGCGGCGTGACCGATCGAAACGTGCTTGGGGGGCCGCTGGAAGAGTGCGGCGCCGATCCTCTCACGGGCTTCTACCGCGACGGGTGCTGCAGCACCGGTCCGGAGGATCTCGGCAGCCACACCGTGTGCACCGTCGTGACGGCGGAATTCCTGGAGCATCAGGCGTCGATCGGCAACGATCTGAGCACGCCGCGCCCGGAGAACAACTTCCCCGGGCTGCAGCCGGGTGATCGCTGGTGTGTGGTTGCCGTGCGCTGGCTGCACGCCCACGAGGACGGTGTCGCCGCCCCCGTCGTGCTGGCCGCCACCCACGAGAACGCGCTGGAAGTGATCTCGGTGGACATCCTGCGCAAATACGCGGTCGATGTCCCCGACGATGTGAGCGATCTGCTGTAGCTCTTTCGGGTCCGGCCGGTCGTCAGGGGTGACGGCGGCGGTGGGCTTTCTGGCGGCAGGCCGGGGAACAGTAGCGGGCCGGGCGACCGGTACCGGATCGGTGGACGGTGGCGCCGCAGACCGGGCAGTGCACAGCGTCGGTTTCATCACGAACCGCTGTTTCGTCACGGGCGGTTCGTCCCGGTTCCGTGACATCCGGTGGTGTGGCGCGCAGAGCGTCGAGGATGAGCGCGGCGGCCGGGGCGAGGGTCGGGCTGCCGGCCCGATGTCGTTGGATCGCAACACATCCCGTGAACAGGTCGAGCACGTCGGTGACCGTCACGTCGAGGCGGACCGCGCCGTGGCGCTGGGCGGCGGCGAGCAGGGCGGCCAGCGCGCGATGGAAGCGTTCGCCCGCCTCGCGCAGCAGCGCGCGCGGCCAGCCGTCGTCGGATTGCACCAGATCGCACAGGTCGCGATTGGCCGGTGTCGTGAGGACGACGTGCCTGCACAATGTGAAGAACGCGATCCCGGGATCGGGTGCGGCCAGCTGTGCGGCGGCGAGCGCGGCCAGGCGGTCCACCCGCTGCTGCATCACCGCTTCCAGCAGGTCGGTCTTCGTCGGGAAGTGCCGGTGCACGGTGCCCGCGCCGACGCCCGCGCGCCGCGCCACCTCGGCCAGCGAGACCGCGGTACCCCGCTCCGCGAGCGCGTGCTGGGCGGCCGCGAGCACGAGCGCGCGATTGCGGCGCGCGTCCGCCCGGCCCGCCGGTCCGGCGGTGTCCTGGACCGTCATTTCGTTACGCCCTCTCCCCGATCGCCCTGGTCGCGAGGGCAGTGCCACCCGTACCGTCCGGAATACGGGTCAACCGACCCGATTCTAGCGACGACGAACGGAACCATTCCGACATGACCTCCGAACTCCCCGTCCTGGTCACCGGCGCGACCGGGCAGCAAGGCGGTGCGACCGCGCGCAGGCTGCTCGCCGACGGCCACCCGGTCCGCGCCCTGGTCCGCGACCGCGACTCCGCCGCCGCGCGTGCCCTGGCCGCCGCCGGGGCCGACCTCGCCGTCGGCACCTTCGAGGACGCCGCGGCCCTGCGTGCGGCCGTCACCGGCACCCGGGCCGTCTTCCTGGTCCCGGTCGCGACCTACGCGGCGCACGGCTGGGACATCACCGACGAGGCCCGGCACGGCATCGCCGTCGTCGAGGCCGCCGTGTCGGCCGGGGCCGGGCAGATCGTGTTCACCGGCGTCGCCTCGGCGGGCGACCCGGCGGCGTGGGGCATGCAGGGCAAGGTCCGCATCGAAGAGGCGGTCGCCGCCTCCGGCTTGCGCTACACCCTGCTGCGCCCGGTCCGCTTCATGGAGAACTACCTGCTGCGGGGCAGCCCGGTCGACGGCGTGCGGCCCGGCGGCGAGCACTACCACCTGTTCCCCGCCGACCGCCCGCTCCAGATGATCGCCGTCGACGACATCGCCGCCTTCGCCGCACTGGCCTTCGCCGACCCGGACGGCTGGCACGGCCGCGCGCTGGACCTGGCGGGTGAGGCGATCACCCCGGTGGCGGCGGCGGCCCTCATCGGCGCGGCCACCGGCCGTCCGGTCCACTACCGGGAGGCCACCGAGGCCGAGGCCGACGCGATCGGCCCACAGCTCGGCAATGTCTGGCGGCTGGCCCGGCAGACCGGCGGCTGGCACGCCGACATCCCCGCCGTGCGCGCGCTGTATCCGGGCCTGACCAGCCTGTCCGACTGGCTGGCCCGCGGCGGCGCCGAGGCGATCCGGCACCGGATCGACGCCGTGCCCGTGCACTGAACCGGGCAACTCGGCCGACGGATGACCCGGCGGTCCCGGGGGCGCCGGCTAGCTCGCCGGTGCCCCCACCGATTCCGCCTGCGCCGCCGGGGCCGTGTCGACCCGGTTGAGCCGCTGCGAGATGACCTGGGTGATGCCGTCGCCGCGCATGCTCACGCCGTAGAGCGCGTCGGCGATCTCCATGGTCGGCTTCTGGTGGGTGATCACGATCAGCTGGCTCTTCTCGCGCAGCTGCTCGAACAGGCCGATCAGGCGGCGCAGGTTGGTGTCGTCCAGGGCCGCCTCGACCTCGTCCATCACATAGAACGGGGACGGACGGGCCCGGAAGATCGCGACCAGCAGCGCCACCGCGGTCAGCGATTTCTCCCCGCCGGAAAGCAGCGAGAGCCGCTTGACCTTCTTGCCCGGCGGCCGCGCCTCGACCTCGATGCCGGTGGTGAGCATGTCGGAGGGGTCCGTCAGCACCAGCCTGCCCTCGCCGCCGGGGAACAGCTTGGCGAAGACGCCGACGAATTCGCGTTCCACATCGGCGTAGGCCTCGGTGAACACCTGCAGGATGCGCGCGTCGACCTCGGCGACCACGTCGAGCAGGTCCTTGCGCGCGTTCTTGACGTCCTCGAGCTGGGTGGCCAGGAAGTTGTAGCGCTCCTCGAGCGCAGCGAACTCCTCGAGGGCCAGCGGGTTCACCTTGCCGAGGGTGGTGAGGTCCTTCTCGGCGCGCTTGGCCCGGCGCTCCTGGGTGGCCCGGTCGTAGGGCATCGGCTGCGGTGCGCTGACCTGTTCGCCGCGTTCCTTCGCGTCCTCGTACTCCTGCAGCTCGAGCGCCGAAGGCGGCAGCGGAACGTCGGGGCCGTACTCGGCGACCAGGTCGGCCAGGGCGATGCCGAACTGTTCGGCGATGGTGGTCTCGAGCTGTTCGATCCGCAGGGCGGCCTGGGCCTTGGCGACCTCGTCGCGGTGCACCGCGTCGGTGAGCTGGGCGAGCTGGGTGGTGAGCACCCGCGCGCGTTCCTTCACCTGTTCGAGCGCGGCGGCGCACTCCCCGCGCCTGCGCACCAGTTCGTCGCGGCGCGCGGCCGCGGTGGCGACCACCTGCTCGAGTTCGTGGGCGATCTTCGCGCCGGACTCGGCGACCGCGGCCGCCACGGCGGCGGTCGCCG
>NZ_JBSGDP010000011.1:0-119699 GCF_053602435.1 Nocardia sp. NPDC004415 | reverse complement strand
CGAACCCGGAAGCTAAGGCCACCTGCGCCGATGGTACTGCACTCGACAGGGTGTGGGAGAGTAGGACACCGCCGGAACATCATTGCGAAAGGCCCCCAGCATTGTGCTGGGGGCCTTTTTGCGTTCTGAGCATGGGGAGAACACCCGGAGTCCGCCGGCTTCTCACACCGGCGGACCCGTGGAGCGCGCTACTGCACGGTGATGCCGCTGGCAGCGAGAGTCCTTGTCACAGCAGCGATATCGGGCTCGACATTGTACGGCGGCCCAGGGCGCAGTCGCCCGAACAGCAACTGGGTATCCAATCGGTAAGCCTCGGCGTCGGCCAGCAGACTGTCCAAATCCGGCCCACCCGGCGCCACCTCCAGATGCGGAGCCAGCTCCAGAAGCAGCTCATCTCTGTCGATCACGCCGTGCAGCCCGCTGCTCAACCCATCATCGCCCAGGTCATCCGGATAGACCGCCCGCCCCCAAGCCCCCTCTTCGTACCAGTAGACGGTGCCCGCCCGGAAGTCTTCATACAGCTCCCGAAGCTTGTCGAACGGAAGCCATTCCGGCCCGCCCGCCAGCACATCGACCGGCGGGTCATAGAACCTCAGCTCACTCACTTCCTCCTCCCCATACAACAGAAACCGCCCCTCACCCATGGACGTCAGCGTCCACACAGTGCAGGCGGAATCGTCCCAATGCAAACCCTCCCCGTCGATCCGATACCCCGTCCGCCCATACCCCCACGCCTCATCCCTGCTGTTGGCTTGAAGCGCGGCAATGAACGCCCACCGCCCCCACAACGTCCTGGCATCCGGCAGGTCTTCCGGCCGTCCCGGCCGATGAATGGTCATCGCACATCCCCCATGGTGAATTCTGCAGTCGCGCAATGCTATCGGCTAACGGTTCGCGATCGTCACGCCGCAATGCCCGCGGCGACAAGTGCTCTGCAGATCGCGGGCACGTCGCGCGAACCCGGGTAGTCGTCATCCGTGCGCAGCCGTTCGAGCAGTTGCCGCGGCTCGAGGTGACCAGCTTCGGCATCGGCGAGAAGCCGCTTCGCGGTGTCTCCGTGTGCCTCATCGACGAGCAGCGGGTGCAGATTCGCCCGCAGCAGCATGTCTCGATCGACCAGGTGCTCCATCCCGGCCTGCAGCCCGTCGTCGAAGAGATCGTCGGGATAGGGAGCACGAGCCCACACCCCGCGCTCATACCAGTAGACGCAGCCGACTTCGTGGCCCTCGACCTTTTCCCGAAGCGTAATGCGCGTCGCGCCCACAACGTTTCGCCCCTCGGCAGATCCTCGGGCAACCCCGGGTAGTGCATGCTCATGGTGAGAGGCTTTCACATCGGCGGCCAGGTCGGACCACGAGCACGCACCGCCGAACCCGAGCGCCGATATCGCTGCGGGCGACGACGGATACCCTGGTGTAGATGGCTTCGGGGAGCGAGGGGAGCGCCGCATGGCTCAGTCGCCGACGTTGTCCGCTGTGGAGATCGCCGCGGAGCGGGTCCTGCTGCGGAAGGCACGCGCTGCCGACCGGGAGCGGCTCATCGAGCTACGGACCGACTCGGACGTCGCGGCCTATATCGGCGGTCCGCGTCGCAGGGAAGACGTCGAGCGATACCTCGACGAGATCGGCGGCGTGGCGAACGCCACCGACGCGCCCGGCACTTTCATCATCGCCGACAAAGCAACCGACGACCTCCTCGGAACATTCGAGCTCAGGCGCCGCGCCCCGGACCAGCCCGGTCGCGTCGCCGGCGGTGAGGAACTGGAACTGGGCTACCTGATGCGCCGCGAGGCCTGGGGCGCCGGCCTGGCATCCGAGGCAGCCACCGCCGTATTACGCACCGCCGCAGCCGAACTCCCCGACCAACCTGTCCTGATCGTCACCCAGACCGCCAACAAACGCTCACTCGGCCTGGCGACCCGCCTGGGATTCCGCCCGATCACCACCTTCGAACAGTTCGACGCCGAGCAGACACTGCTTGCCGCGAGCCTCCACCTGTTCAAACCCTGAGCCGGCTCGACCATCCTGGAATACCGATGGCCCGGGAGCGCAGGCTCGCCTGCAGCTGCGGGGAAGTGGGTTTGCTGGCCTCTGCTGACGCGGATAAGCCTGACCGGCGACCTCGTAGTGTGGGACTGCTTCGAACAGCCCTACCGCACCGCTCGTGACTACACCGGATTCGGCCCGTTCCTGTTCGACCGAGATCAGTACGACAAAGCCGTCCAGAAGCTCGACGTCGCAATCACTGCCCACAAATGACATGCCCATGTCGCATCTGCCCGTATGTGCGTGTTCGGGCAACGTCGGATTTGGGCCGGTGGTCGTACGGACTGTCAGACTGGCCGGATGAACCCTGATGCGCGGGCCCGGGCACTATCCTCTCTGCGTGGACTGGCGGTAGGGGACGCGTTCGGGGCGTGCTTCGACGACGCCATCAACCATGGCGCGTTGCGGTCGCGAACTCTGTTGCCCGGGCCGTGGTTGTGGACCGACGATACGCAGATGGCGTGCTCGATCTTCGCTGTGCTCAGCGCCCACGGTCGAATCGATCAGGACACGCTGGCTCATTCCTTCGCCGAGCACTACGACATCTATCGCCGATACGGGCCCGGGACGAGCCGGATCCTGCGGCTCATGCGGCAAAAGGGCTATCCCTGGGCCGAACTCGCTCGACAGGCACGGGAGGGGCGTGGTTCGTGGGGCAATGGTGCCGCTATGCGGATAGCACCGCTGGGTGCGTGGTTCGCTGACGACCTGGACCGCGTCGTCGACGAGGCGACAGCTTCGGCGGTAGTCACCCACGCCCACCCCGATGCCGTAGCGGGTGCGGTCGCGGTGGGTGTCGCAGCTGCCTTGTTCTCGGCGCAACCTCGGCCACGCCGCAGTGAGTTTCTCGGTGCGGTGGCCGCCCGGACCCCGGCCGGCCAGGTCCAAGACAAGATCAGGGCTGCCCAGGGCATCCGCGATTCCGGCACCGCGGCAGCGGAACTGGGGGTCGGGCACGAGACTTCCGCGCTCGATACCGTCCCGTTCTGCCTCTGGCTCGCGGCTCACCACGGCCACGATTTCGCCGATGCGTGCTGGACGGCCGCCGCCGCAGGCGGTGATCGTGACACCACCTGCGCGATCATCGGCGGAATCATCGGTGCTGGCCCTGTTCGGGAGGGCGTGCCGCCCGAATGGATCGCGAGCTGCGAACCGCTACCCGAATGGGCAACCGCGGCTACACCGCTCGCCTGACCCACGTCGACGAACACCCCGCCGGTCACCGCGTACTTCGCCGATGGCACCACCGCCACGAGGCTGTTCATATGCCCGATTGCCGCCCGGCGATTCCCGTGCGCATACGCGGTCGCTCGACTACCGAGCCTGCACTACCGGTAGGACGATCCCCGCGGCCGGCGAGCGTTCTGGCCGCGGCGGCACAGTCCGGTGGAGGGTCAAGCCTCGTACCAGTAAGCACAGCCCAGCTCTGCCCCACTGATGCGGTCGTGCAGCTCCTCATACGGGAGCCACTCCGGCGCCCCCGCCAGCACGTCGATCGCGGGCCGATGCCACTTGACCTCGCTCGACTCATCCTCCCCATACAGCACGAACCGCCCCGCCCCGATCCGAGCCAGCGTCCACCACGTGTCGATCGCTCTGCTCCTGGGCCTCCGTTCCGGTGATCCGGGTCGAGGGGTCGCTGGAACCGCTCAGGGGGCCGCGTCGGGAAGGTTGTCGGCAGCGAACTCGGCTGCCGGCGGGCACAGGTATTTTATGCTCGCCCCCGCAACGACCTCCATGGAATGGAAGTCGTTCGACCGTGTGTTGGGCAGCAGCGCGCTGCCGAGATCGCCACTCCCGCTGTAGATCTGATAGCAGATCCTGCGGCCTTGGATGGCGAGGTCGGTATCGGAGATGCCACCGCGGTCCACGCCGGAAACTTCGATGGAGCGCAGGAACCCCGGCACGTCCTCGGTCAGCGCATCGATCTGCCCTTGCACCCATGGATCCGGACGGGGTGTGGCCTCGGCGATGCCGGCGCAGAGCATCGCACCGAGCGCGAGCGTGGCGAGTAGCGGCGAAACACTACGGCGTAGCGTCATCTGCTCACCGTACCGGCGATGTGCGGTTGCTATGGGCAAGTCCAGGGACTTTCGCCGATTTCCCTGTGTGCGGAGCTGTGGCAGCCGTGATCTCGACCGGATCGCTTTGGATTCGAGAAGCTCGAGAGACGCCGGGCGCCGGCGTCTCGAATCTCGTCCACACCCGGGGGTGGGGCGCGAGTAAGCCGAGGGGTTAGATGGGGATCCGATGACCGGGGAGGCTTTTCGGGGAACGCGGGGAAGAATGAGAATCCGCGCGGTGGTCTACGCGACGAGTCTGAGTGTAGTGATGGCGGTGTCGGCTTGCGGTCACACGATCGACGGGTCGGCGGTGGCTGCTGAGGCGAACACGACCGTCGCGAACAACTGGAAATCGCCACAGGGAACCTGGATCGGCACCTACGAATGCTCCCAGGGGACCACCGGGTTGACGTTGACCGTGCAATCCGAGGCGCATGCCGAGTTCGACTTCTACGCGCTACCGGAAAACCCCGCGGTGCTGTCGGGCCGTTTCCACATGCGCTGGCAAGTCGAATCGGGCCGCCTCGTCTTTCGCCAATCGGCCTGGATCGACCGACCGGGTTCCTACGTGATGGTCGACCTCGTCGCCGACAGGACCGACAGCACAACCACGCTGAGCGGCCAAGTGATCGGCGGTGGCTGCACCACCTTCCAACTGAGCCGCGACGTGTCCTGACCACGTCGCCGGCTGCGGGTCATGCAGCCAGTCGCCAGTCCCGCAGCTATGCCTGTGGTTTCGATGCCGTCGGGTGTTCCGCGATTATCCCGGCGGCGGCGAGGGTCCTGGCCGCGGCGGCACGGTCCGGTGGAGGCTCGAGTGGACTTTCGCTGCGCAGCCGGTCGAGCAGCAACTGGGCGTCCAAGCGGTAATCTTCGGCGTCGGCGAGCAGATTGTCGATGCTCGGTCCGTCGGTGGGCTCGGTCAGGTGGGGGATGAGCGCTCGGATCACCTGGTTCCGGTCGGCCAGTGCGGCCATGCCGCAGTCCAGGCCGTCGTCGCGGAGGTCGTCCGGGTAGGGCACACGCGCCCATGCGCCGTTCTCGTACCAGTAGACACTGCCGACCTCGTATCCTTCGATCCGATCGCGCAGTTCTTCGTGCGGCAGCCAGTCCGGTGCGCCCGCCAGCATGTCGATCGGTGGGTGATGCCACTTGACCTGGCTCGTTTCGTCCTCCCCGTACAGCACGAACCTGCCCGCACCCATCCGGGAAAAGATCCACCAGGTGCAGCCGGAGTCGTCCCAGTGGAGACCATCGGCGTCGATCCAGTGGCCACTGTAGTTGTCCTCCGCCGCGCCTTCTGCGCGAACTGCGGCGATCAGCGCCCATCGGGCCCAGAGTATTTCGGCCTTCGGTAGGTCGGTAGGGCGTCCCGGTCGGTGAATGGTCAAGGTTGCGGACTCCTGGCTAGTGGATCTGGCGCTCGCAATAGCGTCGGTGCAGTGATTTCGCGAGATGGGGCGAACAACGATAGTTACTGTGCCAGTGCGTAATCGAGCAGTCACGTCCTGGTTGCGTTATGAAATCTCTGCTGCGCCGCCACGTGGTCGCTGTCGATGTCGGCGAGGTCGACGCACGGCGACGCTCGCGGCTACGATTTTCTGCGAGGCTGCAATCACTTGGATGGCACGGGCGGGTAGAGCCTGATCTCGACCGTGGCGGCCAGTGGTTCCAATGTCGTCCTGATCAATGGGCCCACCTGTTCCCAGGTGAGTCCGCCGTGCCCGCACCCGAGGGCGGGGATCGCGATCGACTGAATTCGGTACCTCTCGATCGTCTCGACCAGGGTGGGTAGGCCGGCGGACACGTCATCGAGTCGGCTGGCCGAGCGCCAGTGTCGCTTCGTCGGGAAGTTGACGATCAATCGCGGCCCGCGGGCAGCACCGGTTTCCCACACGAACATCCGGCCGACGTGGAGACCACCCATCCGTGCTGTACGTGCATACTCCCGGAACATGTCCGGGTAGGCCTGCTTGAACTGCAGCGCGATCCCTTTGCCCATGACGCCGACGGTGTTGACTGCGTTGACAAGAGCTTCGGTGTCGGCATCGAGGAGGTTGCCGGACTCTTCGCGGATCATGGGGTGAATGTACGAGGACCATCCGACAAGTACCGAGGTAGTCGACGAAGGCGCCCGGGGATCGCCGATCGAAGGCACGCTGAGCCGCAGCCCGCCGGATGAGTCTCCGTTCAGCCATGCACGAGTGCGATCACCGTGATCGGAGTGCCGTCAGCCACCCTGCCATCTCATACGTCGGCATCGACATTCGCCCACAGTTCGGTACCCAGCCAGGAAGCTGCTTGGGCGGGGTCCTGGTCGACATCGATGCCGATGACGTGGATGGTGCCCAGTTGACGATCGCTAGCGCGGACCCGCAGTACTCGACGCGAGTGCCGGTGCGTGCGCGGATGCACGATCGCGGCCGCGCGGGAGTCGTCGGGGGAGTACCCACTGATATAGGTGAACAGCTGATGGGTGTCGGCTGCGGAGACGGAGTTGTCCTCGTAGCGTTTGTATTTCGCGTCGATCGGAAAGCGTCGTGGTGTGGCTGAGGGCGCGAAGGTGACCACGATGTCCGGGCGGAATGTGCGAGGGGACAGGTCACCGGACACCGTGATCTTGGCGGCGGTGGTGGCAGTGGCGGTACTCGTGCCAGGTGGTGCCGAATCGGCGATGAGCCGGGCAACCGCCTTCTCCCATACTCCGGGGAGGTGCAGGAGAAGGCTTTCCGCGGCGGCGCCGGTATCGGTGAGCAGGTCGGTGACACCACCGGCGCGCAGGATCAGACCCGCCCAGATGTGGGCGGGGCGGTAGCGGCGGTTGAGCCGGTTGTAGGTGGCCCGCGACAGGGCGCCGATGGCCCCGGACACTCGGCCGGCCGCGGGAAAGCTGGTTGCCAGATTCGACAGCCGTTGTGCGAGTGCGGGATCGGAGACCATCGCCCGAGCGACGTGGAGGGCATGGCCGCAGACCTCGTTCTCCCAGATGGACGGGCTGCGGTCGAAGGTGTCGTGATGGAGCTGATCGAGGAGCCCGTAGCGCCGGGTGGCTTGGGTGACAGCGTCGAACCGGCCGCGCAGCACCGGGGCGAACTGATGGTTCCGGACATAGTCCCGGCGTAGTCCGTCGCGGAGCAGGATCTGGCATTCGTGCGCCAGGGCGGCGGCGACGAGATCGGCGAAACCGTTTGGCGAGACGGACCAGTCGCGCGCCGTTGATTCGCTACGCGGTCGGATTCGCGGCGGTCAACGAATGCTATCCGCCCGATGTCGTGCACCGCCTCGCCCGCCACCGTGACGATGTCGGTGCAGATCAGGGAGCGGCGACGCATTGACGTAATGATTACGTCAATGCATTACGTGAAAATGCTTTATCCAACGCCAACCCTGTCTGCCCAGGACAAGCAGCCCCAAGTGCGGTTGCGTATCGATCGCGTAGCGGTGGCGTGTCTTCTGAATCCTCCCGGTGACCGGGATCGTGATCGGCAATGGATATCTGCCCATGGAAGGCAACCACCTTGCACCAGTTGACTATTCACTCTGTGCCGGAGAATCCGGTTCACGAGCGAGATGCACTACTTCACCACGCCGTCGACGTCGGGTTGCGGTTCAAGTCGAGGACAGAGATCTTCGGTAGGCGCAGCAGCCCGCACGAGATCCCCGATCTGCTGCTGACGGAGTTGCCCGCCCAACCGCTGACAGACGACGCAGTGATGGCGGACTTCGTGGGCCGGGTTCTCCCGCTCTGCAAGAACGAGGCATCACCACGGTTCATGGGCTTCGGCGACACCGGCGACGATCCGCTCGCTCTCGCGGGCACGATGCTCGCGGCGCTGACGCAGCAGAACATGATCAACCAGTCGTTCGACAGCCCGAGCGCGACATTCATCGAGATCGCGGTATTGCGCTGGCTGCGTGATCTACTCGGATATCCGAACCCGGCGGTGAGCGATGTGCGCACCGTGTGGGACGTCGGCGGCATGGTCACTCCGGGCGGGACCACCAGCAACACGGCGGCGATGATGCTCGCACGGGAAGCCAAGGCGCCGGAGACGATGCGGGCTGGTGTCACCGATCCGCGCCGAATGGCGGTGGTTGTCCCGAAAGGCATCGGGCACTACAGCGTGAAGGCGGCGCTGACATGGATCGGATGCGGAGCGCACGTCATCGAGGTCGGCACCGACGGGTTCCGTTACGACAAGCGCGAACTCGCTCGGACACTTCGCCGCCACCGAGAGCACGTGATGGCGGTGGTCGCCTACGCCGGCGACAGCAGGACACAAACGATCGACGACCTGCGCTCGGTGAACGAGATCGTCCGGGAGATCGGCCCCGAGATCTGGTTGCACGCCGATGCCTGCTGGGGGCTGCTGGCAGCTTTCAGCGCGGGCATGCGGGAGAAGATCGACGGCATAGCCGAATTCGACAGCATCACGGTCGACCCTCACAAGATCATGGCCGTCCCCTACGGGCTCAGCGCACTGTTGGTTCGTCAACCAGATGTCATCCGGACGATCTCGACGTACTCGGATCTGATCATGCAGGAAGACTTCGCCTTCGGGCAGGTCACTCCATTCATCGGCACCAAGGGTTGGATGTCGTTGAAGTTGTGGATGATGATGCTCGGCCGCGGCAGAACCGGGTTGGCCGCGCTGGCCGACCATCGAGCGAACTTGGCGCGACGCTTCGCTGCCCTCGTAGACGACCATCCCCGCCTGGTTCGTCTCAATGATCCAGACCTCGCGGCGGTCGTGTTCGCGTACCTGCCATCCGGAATCAGTCCCGGCGCTATCGACGATGAAGGGCTTCGCGATGTCAACGATTTCAACATAGCGATTCACCAGCGAATGCTCGCGGAAGGACAGTGGCACCTACATCAGTTCACCCTGCCCGACGACCTGGGACGTCTCCGAAAAGGCGCGATCGTGCACCCGCTGCGGTTCATGGCGAACAATCCTCAGCTCACCGAGGCCCACATGCGTGAAGTCCTCGCCTACCTCGACCACCTCGCAATCGAACTGGAGGAAACGGCATGACCGACAAGACCTTCCGTGCTGTCTACGAGACGGTCGGCACCTACGACAAACTGCTCTTGCGGCACTACTACGGTGGCACCGAGGACGTGGACCTTGTCGCGGACTGGCTGACCGAGCACTACGCCGCACCGGCCGCTACCTTGAACGTGGCCGAATTCGGCTGCGGTACAGGCCGAATCACCGACGCCGTCGCGCCGTACGCCGCCAGAATGGTCCTCGCCGACTACAGCGAAATCATGGTGTCCGCTGTCACCCAGAAGTTTGCCGATGCCGAAACGATGTGCGCGGATACCAGTGACGCTGTTGCGCGGCTTCTCACAGCCGGGCAGGCAGGTGCCTTCGACCTGGTCTCCGCGTTCTGGTCGTTGAGCTATCCGATTGGCGAGTTCTTCGAGGAGCTCTCATCCGGGGGCGTCCGACTTCGGAACGATCAAGCGGGTGCCGCTGACCAGGCTGGCGAGTTCGTGCACGACCTTGTTCGGCTGGTCGCGCCGGGTGGACACCTGTTGGCGATGTTGTTCGATGCGGAGAGCCCTGAACAGCAGTTGGTTACCAGGGCGTGGGAGAAGGTCGCGCCGTTCCCGCGGGGCGGGCGCGCGTACACGCGCCACGTTCTGATCGACGCGCTCCGTGCCGCCGAGAGCCGTGGGGAGGGAACTCTGTCCCACCTCCGGCTCGGGGGAGTGGCATGGGCGCCTGACCGGGAGGCTGCCCGTGAGTGGTTCTTCGGAGTGCATTTCAAACACCATCCCCAACTGCTGGAAGATCGTGAGGTAGCGCGGGAGGTCGAGATCTTTCTCGAACGCTACGAGATGGCGAGTGGCGGTGTCGCGATTCCGAGTGGAGTCCACTTCATCGACTTCCACGCGGTCGCCCACCCGTACGCGTCACTTCCGATCGGTATCGATTCATGACCCCGGAACTCTTCGCCGCGGCGGCGGAGGTATGCCGCAAATTCGCGCCACCGCGCGGCTACGGGCTGGTCTACGGCTCGCAAGCCGCAACCGGCGAGTCCCGGTCGGACCTCGACCTTGTCATCGTCGGACGCTCCCGCCCAGGGTGTCACCACATGACCGATCTCGTTGCCGCGGTGTGCGGGCTCCATGTGGAATTCGACCTTCTCACGGACACCGAAGTCGACTATGAGACGAAGCTCTTCGCGACCCACGCGGATGTCTGTCGCGCGGTCGAACTGCGGTGCTTTCCACGTAGACAAGGAGTGCTGAACCCAGCTCCCGTGGTTGCCGAGCCCGACTGGTTGAACTCCTCGGAGTTCGCGCAACGTCTAGTGCTCAATGCGCTGACCAGCGAACATGTCTTCCTGGGTGGAGACGTGCAGCGCTACCGCGCCGACCGATCGCGAGCGGAGCGGGCTGTCGCGTCGTTGGCGCTGGCCATGGTGGCCAAGCCCGAGGTCACCATCCAGGACGCTGTCGCGGTACTCACTCGATCTCCCGAGGGCGCGCGGGGCAAGGACTTCCTCGGCTACCAACCGACTGCCCGCTTATATTCGACGATCCAGTCCGGCTTCGCCGCGCTGGCCGCGGCGAACGTGATCGAATTCGTCGACGGTGCGAGATTCCGGAGATGCCGTGAACTGGGTGGTGTGGTCGGCCCAATCCAGGCCGCATGAGAAACCTGCGACAATAGCCGCACTATCCCCATTCGAAAGGAATCGAAGGTGAGCTCTGCCGGTGTTGTACCGCTGCTCGGACGTGTCGCTACCGCTGTGTCGGAGGCGATCGCCCGAGTCCGTCCGGAAACGGCGGATGCGGACCCGGTAGTGCGACGATCCGACCGCGCCGATTTTCAATCCAACGCCGCGTTGCCGCTGGCCAAGCGAGTGGGAGTGTCGCCCGCGCAACTCGGAGGCGAGCTTGCTTCCTCCATCGATCGGACGGGGGGCGTCATCGCCGACGTGGAGGTGTCGGGCCCGGGATTTCTGAACATCACCCTGGCCGACTCCACAGTGTGGGAATCCGTGGCAGTCCGACTGGCAGACGACCGGCTGGGTATCCCGGCCACGGAGGACGGACGTCGAGTGGTCATCGACTACTCGGCCCCGAACGTGGCGAAAGAGATGCACGTCGGACACCTCCGCACCACCATCATCGGCGACAGCCTCGCCCGGATCTTCGGATTCCTCGGCGCCGATGTGGTGCGCGCCAACCACCTCGGTGACTGGGGCACGCAGTTCGGCATGCTCATCCAGTACATCGACGAGCATCCCGAATCGCCTTGGCACACGGAGGAGCTCGACGCACACACCAGTTCGGTGTCGGCGCTGGACACGTTGTACAAGGCCGCACGCGCTCAGTTCGACGCCGACTCGGAGTTCGCCGATCGGGCGCGAGCCCGAGTGGTCGCACTGCAGGCCGGCGACCCCGACACCGTCGCTCGGTGGCGGGAGATCGTCGCGGAGTCGGAGAAGGCGTTCGGCGCCATTTATGAGCGCCTCGGTGTCCTGCTGACTCCCGATGACTACGTCGGGGAGTCGTTCTACAACGACCAGCTGGCCGTGACGGTGGCCGAGCTCGTCGACAAGGGTGTGGCGGTCGACAGCGACGGTGCCGTCGTCGTCCTGTCCGAGCAGGTCAATGGCCCGGACGACAAGCCCGCCGTGTTGATGGCTCGCAAGCGTGACGGCGGCTACGGCTACGACAGCACCGATCTGGCGACCATCCGGTACCGGATCGCCGCACTGCACGCGGATCGGTTGCTGTATGTCACCGACTCGCGCCAGGCCCTGCACTTTCAAATGATCTTCGAGGCCGCCAGGCGGGTAGGTTGGCTGACCGACACGATCCAGGTCGACCACGTCGCTTACGGAACGATTCTCGGACCGGACGGCAAGCCGTTCAAGACTCGTGCGGGCGGTACGGTCCGGCTGATGGATCTCCTCGACGAGGCGGTCGCGCGCGTCCGCGCCGTGGTCGCCGAGAAGAACCCGGAACTCGCGTCAGCCGACCTCGACACCATCGCCGAGCAGGCGGGCATCGGGGCGGTCAAGTACGCGGATCTGTCGACCTCCCGAGTCAAGGACTACACCTTCGACCCCGTTCGAATGACGTCGCTCAACGGCAACACCGGCGTCTACCTGCAGTACGCCCACGCTCGGGTTTGCTCGATCCTCCGCAAGGCTGACATCGCGGGTCCTGCCGCGGTCGACACGAACGGCCCGTTGGAACCGGCCGAGCGCGAACTCGCGTTGGTCCTCGATGGGTACGGGACAGTCCTGGGGGAGGTAGCCGAGGCACTGGAACCGCACCGGCTGGCCGGATACCTCTACGATCTCGCTCGCACGTATACCACGTTCTACGATTCGTGCCCGGTGATCTCCGCTGAGGGGTCGATCCGTTCGAACCGAATCGCGCTGTGCCAGTTGACAGCTCGAACCCTCGAGCTCGGTTTGGGGCAGCTGGGCATCGCCGCGCCGCAACGAATGTGAGCTGTCGGCCGGACGCACACCGTCGTGGAGTTGTCTCCGGCCGGCGGAGCCGTACACTCCCAGCCAGGGAGTTCGATATCGAGAGGTAGGCCGACCAGGGATGACTTCCAATGGTCCATTTCCCCGGCATCTGCCGGACTCGACCGCGGATCCCGAGGCCATCTTCCGGAACGACTGGGCGGCCTTCGCCGAGCTCGAACATCTGCGCGACCACTGGAGCGTGAAGCAGTGGTCGCCCGGGCGCACCGGGTACTACTGGTACTTGACGTTCGATGACCCGGACCTGGTTGACTTCGCCGCGGAATGTCAGAACAGTCTCGGCATCGCGGGTATCGACCCGGTGCCATCGGACGGTTTGCACCTCACGATCAGCAGCGTCGGCGATACAACCACCGTCGCCGGTGAACAGATAGAAGCCCTGGTCTCGACTGCTCGCGAACGACTTTCGGATGTGAAGCCGTTCGATCTGACCATTGGTCCGCTCAGTGGATCTCGAAGCGCGATTCGATTCTCGGTGGCGCCGTGGGATCCGCTGCTCGACCTGCATCGAGTTCTGTCGGCATGTTCCAACGAGTCTTCGCCGGAACAGGCGCCTCGCGATGTATCAGGTTGGTCGGCGCGGTTCCGGCCGCACCTGGGCATCGCGTACAACAACACTGACCGCGCCGCGGCAGAGGTCATCGCCGCGGTCGCGGCTCTGCGGGGACCCGAGCGAGTTTCTGTGCGGGTCGACACTGTTGACCTCGTCGTTCTCCGGCGAGAGGGGCGCTGCTATCGGTGGGACACACGTGCTGCCCTCGCGCTGGGCGGCTAACGAACGCTCTCTGGGGCAATGAGCGGTCGCGAGGCTCGCCGCCATTGCGTCAATCGTTCGATGTAGTCCTGCGACGGTTTGGGATAGTTGGCCTCAAGGAGAGCGCCGAGCTCGTTCGCTCGCTGCCACACTGACCGGATCGGCCGCGCCGCCGAAGCGTCGAGCGCCTCGATCCCGAAATAAACCGCCTGTTCGATTTCTGGGGAACGCTGGAGAGTGAGCGCAGTCGCCACATCCAAGCTCACCAATGCGCGGCTCCAAACCGAGTCCGACTGCGACACATACTCGTTGACCAAGCTCCCGTACTCGAGTGCTTTGTCGAATCGCCCGGCGGAGAGGAATGCCGTCGCGGCGTTGGCCAGCAGGCGGGCCTTGCCGTACGAACCGAAGGTGAGTGCCGGAGTCAGACCGGGCGTGACGTTCATACGATCAGCCAGCGCCATTGCCTGCTCGACCGAGCGCTCGACGTCGGCGGTGTCGCCCAGTTTTCCCTGTGCGCGAGCCAACCCGTTGGAGTACAACCGGATCGTCTGAGAGCCTGTCTTGGCCATGGCGATTCCTTGCTCCGCCATCGCTGCGGCTTCCGCGAAATCTCCTGCGTAGTAAGCGCAGAAACTCTCGGTGGACTTGACCCAGGTCAGCATTTCGTGGTCATCGGTGAACGAGGCCATCACTTGAGCCTCGCGGCAGTACATCCGCGCGGTGCCGAACCGACCACAGTTGACCGCCATGTACGCGAGGACGCCGGAGATTCGGGATGCTATCCGGTAGAGACTCTCGACGTGGGCTGGGTGACGCCTTTGCTGAAGAAGGAGATTGGCACGCTGCCGAATCTCGCTAGCCTCGATCGCGAGCTCACGTGGTCCCTCCGCTTCGTACCGGTCGACGATGTCGTCGAGCGCGAGGCGGAACCCTTCGACGAGCTCGCCGTCTCCGCGGAGCCCGGTGAGATCTTGAAGCTGACCAACGATCGCATCGGGCTGGTCGAATCGAGCCACTGGTGAGGTTGGCGCCGCGTACCGGATGTCAGTACATGCGCTGTCAAACCTGCTGCGTTGTTCCGCATCGAGACGCTGAAGCAGCGTATCCATCGCCGCTGCATGCTGATTGGTGAGAGTGATTGTTGTGCCACGCTTCTCCCACTTACGGACGACGGCTTCTGTGAAGCCGAGCCGATCGGCGAGCTCGGCCTGAGTCAGCCGAAGCGCGGCGGTTCGAATCGCGCGAACCTCGACGCCAGTCCAAGCTCCTACCGTCACGATGCCCCCGATCGCCCTGGCTAACGCCTACCGATACGAGGGTAGGACGCACCCAGCTTCCTGTCACTCTGCTCTCGCGTACGAGAATCTGCGTGTCAGGCTGGCTTCCGCATGCCGTGTGCGGTTGCGATCCAAGCAGGCGGCTTGACGCGGACGTCAAGGAGGTTGCAGTCTCGGATCTCAAGTTCGGCGAGCATGATTCAGCTTCCTTCACAAAGTCCTGTTTCCCGCCTGCCGGAACCGCTTAGCTTGCTTGTCCAGGTTGCGCACGTGCGTCGACGCGGCGCCGAAAGCGCTGACCAGATCAGGTCGCAACGTATCGAAGTCACCCAGAGCCTCGTCGACACGTCCGGTCGCGGCGCGTAGTTGGGCGATGACGAACCGCGTTTCGAGCACCACATGGAGCTGGTCGCTATCCCCGGTTGCGGCATTGTGGACGAAGAAAAGTAGCTGGGGCAAGGCTTTCTCGGCCTTGCCGATCTGGGCATAGGCGTGGCCCGCTTGCAGGGCACAGCTGAGAACGTCGGGATCGGAAGGCGGACGAAGTCTGCGGTACTGTTCTCCGGCTTCGTCGAACCGCGCCGCTGCTCGACCGAATTCGCCGCAGACATACAGGGCCGCGGCCAACTCCTTCCGTAGCATCAGCGCCAACGCGGGGTCGTGGCCCGCACGCGCGAGACCGTCTTCCAGCAGGCTGACCGCTTCGGACGGACGGTCTTCCTTCAGTGCCAGATCGATGTCGTCCCACAGCTGACGCACCTCGCTGTCGGTCAGCTCGGCACCGCCATCGGTCGACGCCGCTACTGTGATCGAGTTCACCAGCGGGCGTCGAAAAGGGCCGGTGGGGTCGGGGTCCCGGCTTGCGGCTCGGCCATTGTCGGTGACCATGGCGAATGGCAGCAGCGTGTCGTATACCGTCAGCGCGGCGGGCCGCTTCGTCGCGTCCTTATCGAGCATCGCCGTCACGAGGACATCCAGGTCCGACGGTGTATCGGGGCGCCGCGAACGCACCGACGGCACACTGGACTGCAGATGTTGCGATCGCACGGCCCCGTCGACGCCCAGGAACGGGAGGTCTCCGGTCAGGAGTTCGAAGAGCAGGCAGCCGAGCGAGTAGATGTCCGACGCGGAAGTCACCATCTGACCGAGCCACTGCTCCGGCGACATATACGGCGGCGTTCCCACGGTGCGGTCGATCTGGGTGAGCCGCGGCAATGCCCCGCTACCGTGCAGGATCGCGATGCCGAAGTCGAGTAGCTTGACCAGCCCGCCGTCGACGATCATCACATTGGCGGGCTTGATGTCCCGATGCACGATGTCGACCTGGTGCACCTCGGACAACACCGCCGCGATCTGGGCCGCGATGGACGCGGCCCACGCGATACTCGGCTGACTGTCCACGAAATCGGTGTGGTCGAGCATCGTCTGCAGCGTCTTGCCGCGCAGCAGCTGCATGACCAGCCACAACTGCGTGGTGCCGTCGGCCCGCGTCTCGACTCCGGTGTCATACACCGCCGGTGTTCCCGTCAGTTCCAGCCGCGCGGTGGTGCGGATCTCTCGGACGAACCGCTTCCGATCCCGTTCCAGGGCCTCGAGAATCTCCACGGCTTCCGGGCTGACCGGCCCCGACGGCACATCCCCGGACGGCGATTTGAGCAGCTTGATCGCGACTTTGCGATCAAGCCGCTCGTCCCATCCGTAGAACACCTCGCTCATGCCGCCGCTGCCCAGCAGCCCGTCGATCCGGTACCGGCCCGCCAGCAGCCGCTTGCCCGCCACGAGTTCGTCTGTCATCGCGACCTACCCCGATTCGGTTTCACACTTCCCGCATGCGATCCACAGTGGCGCGGTCCATCTCGGCACGCAACCTCGCGAGGGCCTCGTCGCGGGCAGGCGCGTTGATGATGCGGTATGCCCGCTTCGCGGCGGCTTGTTTGATTGCCTGCTGAAACTCGTCGTTGTCGAAATACAGTTTCATGAACTCGGTATTGCGCTCGGCGTTCTCGACCACGATGTCGTCGAGCCGGTCGCTCGCCACCTGGGCGAAACGAGCCTCGTCGTTCATGAGACCGATCTGCTGCATGCCAGTATCCGCGACAAGCCCGGCCACCTGCTGGTTCACCAGGATTTCGTCGCTGGTGCCCAGGTCGAGACCGAACCGCTGATTGAGCTCGTCGATGATCTCCGACAGGGGGGTGACATCCGGCTCCTTGTATCCACCGCCGTCGGCGGCGTGGCCTCGAACATCGCGGTCGCCGACCGGGGCAAGCGACACGTTGTGCCGCCCCGTGAATTCGAGCCGGTAGTGGCTCAAGTCGGCGTCGCCGATGTCGACAGCGGTGGAGGGCCTGCCGGGCAGCCGAATCAACAGAATCCGACCGAACTGGTACAGCCGTTCCAGCTCAGCATCAGGCCAGTCGACGATCTGCGCGAGCAGATTGTAGGCGCGCACGAAGTTCTTCAACGCCGTGCGGAACCCTTCCCGCTCGTCGTCGGTCTCCAGGTCGACGAAACGATCGAGCGCCGGCTTCAGCGCTTCGTGCAGGTCGGCGTGCAGTTTGCCTTCGGCGGTGTCCGACATCCGGCCCGGCGACGCGGCCTTCAGCAAGGTAACGAACATGTCCATCTCCGACGCGACGAGCACGCCGAACTCCATCACCTCACGCTGCTTGGTGTAGAGCATGTCCGGCTGAGGTGGTTCGGTGATGGTGGCCTCGAACCAGTCCTCGAATGACTTCTTGATGTCCTCGGCGTCGTTGACGAAGTCGAGGATGTGGATGTCATCCTGGGATTTCAACGGGTGGATCCGGTTGAGCCGCGACAACGTCTGCACCGCGGTGACACCGGTCAGCGGCTTGTCCACATACATGCCGCACAGCAGCGGCTGGTCGAAGCCGGTCTGATATTTCTCCGCGACCACGAGCAGACGATATTCGTTCTGGTTGCGCGCCACGGCTTGCGGATCGTCGGCCTTGACGTAGCCGAACTTGTCGGGGAGCTGACTCTCCGGGAATCCGTTGAGTTGGGCCTCGCTGACTTCGAGTCCCACCTCGATCTCCAGCTGCCCCGAGAAGGCGACCAGCGTTCCGCAGTCGGTGAGTCCGCACAGCTCGATGTACCGGCGCATCGCCTGGTAGAGATCGTGTGCTTGCATGCGGCTCGGCGTGACCACCATCGCCTTCGACCGGCCGCCGAGCTTCCCGGCGACGTGCTCCCGGAAATCGTCGACGATATGCCGGGCCCGCTGATCCACCGCCGCCGGGTGCCCTTCGGCCAGCCGAACCAGCTTGGCCTTCGCCTTCGCCTTGTCGACCTCCGGGTTCCCCAGGCCCGACTCCTGTTGACCCACGGCGACATTGTTCAGCCGCCACTTCGTGTCCCAGGTGATGTAGTTGGCCAGCACATCGAGGATGTAGCCCTCGGCGATCGCCTGCCGCATCGAGTAGATATGGAACGGCACGTACATGCCCTGCTCGCCGGTGCGCGGATGCACCCTGTCCGGGTCGAACCGCCCGAACAGCTTCAGCGTCGGCGACTTCGGCGTGGCCGTGAACGCGAAGTACGACAGGTTCGGCTGCTTGCCCCGCACCCGCGTCATGTACTCCGCGTCGTCCTCGTCCTCCTCACGGGGCACCGCGTTGGCGCCCAGCGCCTGCTTGAGCCGGATCGCCGACTCGCCGCCCTGCGATGAATGCGCCTCGTCGATGATGACCGCGTACCGCATCCCCGCGAGATCCATGTCCGCGATCTTCCCTAGCACGAAGGGATACATCTGCAGCGTGGAGATGATGATCTTCGACGTGCTATCGGCCAGCGCCGCCGCCAACTGCGTCGAGTCCTCGTCGATCTTCTTCACTACGCCCGGCGTGTGATCGAATTGGAAGATCGTCTTCTGCAACTGCCGGTCCAACACCACACGGTCGGTGATCACGATAACCTTGTGGAACACCGGCTGATTCGCCGCGTCGAACAGGTTCGACAGCCGATGCCCGAGCCACGCGATCGTATTCGACTTCCCCGAGCCAGCCGAATGCTGAATCAGGTAGTTGTGCCCCGCGCCGTTTTCCCGCGCGTCGGCCACCATCTTCTGCACCGCGTCCCACTGGTGGTAGCGCGGGAAGATCCGCGGATCGGTGTGCGGATTGGCCTTGACGCCCTTGCGATCGGGCGCCTGGACGTGAATGAACCGCTGCAGCAGCTCAAGCCAATTGTCGAAGTCCCAGATCTGCTCCCACAGATAGGCGACCGCGTAGGTCTTCGAACCCGGCTCCACCGGCGGGTTCCCGGCGCCGCCGGACACCCCCGGCCCATTGGAGCCGACGTTGAACGGCAGGAACCGAGTGTCCTTGCCCTGCAACCGCGTAGCGATGAACGCCCGATCGGGGTCCACCGCGAAATGCACCAGCGTGCGCTTCGCGAAGAACGGCTCCTTCGGATCGCGATCATCCCGGTACTGCGCGATGGCATGGTCGGCGTTCTGGCCCGTGTTCGGGTTCTTCAGTTCCACCGTCGCCACCGGCAGCCCGTTGACGAACAACGCCATGTCCAACGACTTGTCCGGATGGCGCTTGCTGTAATGCAGCTGCCGAGCGACCGTCAGCACATTCCGGCGATACTCACGCAACGCGTCTGCGGCGAGGGTGTGACCCGGCCGGAAATACGCGAGGTTGATCAAGATGCCCTTGGTGCGCACCCCCTGCCGCAGCACATCCAACACACCGCGCGCATCGATCTCGGCCGCGACCAAGCGCGCGAACTCCCGCTGCGCGGTGTTCGCGTCGCCTGCCCGGTCCACGAGCTTGTTCCACGCATCGCCTTGCGTGGCACCAATGAACCGGAACATCTCGCCGGTATCGATGCCGAGCTCGACGTCGAACGTCCCCTGCGCACGCGACCACCCACGGTCGAGAAGCTCCGCCTCGACACGCATTTCGAATGCCAGCTCGGTGTGAGCACCTGGGGTCATACGGACACACTTTCGGACGGCGTGAAGCGGCGGGCAGTGGTGACGTCGATCTGGCCGGTGACGGCGGCGGTGATCAGAGCTTGGCGGCGTTCGGTGAGAAGACGAGACCGGCTATCCAAGTAGGCGTATCTTGTTGCGATTGAATTCTCTAATTCCTGGAGTTCTGCCACAATCCGATCTTGCCATTGAACGTCGGGAATGGGGATCCTCAGCTGTCTTATGAGTTCCTGACTCAAGTTGGGCTGCCCTGCGCCTACAGCGAGCGCTACCACACCATTTTTGTGAGCGCGGAACCAGTACGACGCAAACTGAGCGTTTATCCCATCCAGCGGCGTCAGTACGCAACACGCCTGGTTGACGCAGGCATCGAAACCAAGCAGGCCGACCCGGCCTTTGGTTTCACCCTGACCATACATTGCAACTATAAGCGACCCTGCCGGATGAATTTTTAGAGCAGGATAATCACGCAGGGCTTCATACGATACATTGCGGATTGTCGACCTGATGTCACGGTCGTTCAGATCGGCGCTGTTTACCCACGGAATGTCGCCGTTGAAATAGTTCTCAACCTCTGAACTCGGCGTCGTTCCGCTTCCTGTCATGAAAACATGACTGACTTTCGCCAACCGCCAAGCCGTGTTGATATAGGGCATCCAGTCGATTCCAGTCGACAAAGTAGGACCAGAATGCGTCGTTGTTGCGACGCGAATCGCCTCATGAAGGCTCTCGGCTAGCAATTCTGATTGCCTAGCCGACGTCTCAACCAAGAGGTCAATCTTACTTGTCTCGGCGTCGAGGAAGTCGGCGATGTGGCGCTGTTCACCAAGAGGAGGCAAGGCGACAGGTGCGCCAGCAAGCCGCTCCCGATTCAATTCGATCTGGTTGGTTGCACCGACAGTCAGGGCCGAATAGATGTAGTCCTGAAATGGGGTGGCACTCAACCAGTAGTACAAGTACCTAGGATCCGCTGCCTGCTCGTCTGCGCGAACGACGGTGATGTGGCCGTCTGCGACGCATGGCAAGGCGTCGGGCCCCTCGACAAAATACCCCACGCGCCCGAGAGTTCCGGTACCCGTCGAGTTGACCAGTATGTCATTAGGCAAAAGGTGACCCTTGAGAATATAGGGATCCCCCTCGTGGTGGTGGAAGCGCGCACGTCCCCAGTCGAGGTATCCCAGTTGATTCACGGCCTGACTAACGGTCCGCACCGGTCCGTCATCAACATACGTAGGTGCAGTTCCACGGTTCAGGAATGTTGTCGTGAATTTGAGCGGGCACCAGTTCCAGGATTCCGGCAGCGCAACGCCGAACCCAGTACTCACCGCGTCACCTCTCCCAGCAGTTTCTGGATCTGCTCCTCCAGCTCCTGCAGTTCCGCGTCGATCTCTGCCAGCGGCCTCGGCGGGGTGTAGGCGTAGAAGTGCCGCGTGAACGGGATCTCGTAGCCGACCTTGGTCTTGTCGTAGTCGATCCACGCGTCCGGAACATGCGGCGTCACTTCGCGGGCGAAGTACTCGTTGATGTCCTCGTCCAGCGGGATGTTCTCGTAATCGCGCAGGTCGGGGTCAGGAAGGATCGAGCCATCCTTCGCCTTCTGCACCTCGCCGTCGGGGTCGGAGATCGACACCGCCGCCCACAAACCCTTCTGTAGCGCGGCGGTACTCGGCCAGGTCGCGTCAGCGGCTTTGATGGCAGCTTTCATGGCGTCGGCTGCTTCGTGCTTGGTCCACCACACCGAGCCGGTCAGCTCACGCAGGGCAGCGACCAGGTCGTCGCGGTCGGCCCATTTCGCCAGCGGTTTCGCGTCTTCGAGTGCGGCGAGGGTGTCTTCGGTGATTTCGAAGCGCTGTTTCAGCGGGCGTTCGACGGTGATGCGGTGGTAGCCGAAGTCGCGGGTACGGAAGATCTTCACCTTGGCGTGGTCTGGGTGCGTCGGGTCGGCGGCGATGTCGACGGCGGCGACGTACATCTTCGTGATGTGGCCGATTTGGGCGTCGCTGATCTTTTTGCGCTTGTCGCCCAACGACTTGGTCATCTTCTCCCACTGGTCGCGGGCGTCGAGCAGGATCACCTTGTGACGCAGGCGCTTCGACTTACGGTTCGACAGCACCCAGAAGTAGGTGGAGATGCCGGTGTTATAGAACAACTGGTCCGGGAGCGCGACGATGCCTTCGAGGAGGTCGTTTTCCAGGATCCATTGGCGGATACGGGATTCGCCGGATTCGGCGGCGCCGGTGAACAGCGGGGAGCCGTTGAAGACGATCGCGAGGCGGGAGCCCTTGCCTTCGACCGGCTCCATCTTGTCGATCATGTTCTGGAGGAACAGGAACGAGCCGTCGTTGATGCGGGGGGTGCCCGCGCCGAAGCGGCCGGCGAAGCCGAGTTCGGCCTCGGCTTCGATGGAGTCCTTGACCTTCTTCCATTCGACGCCGAACGGCGGGTTGGACAACATGTAGTCGAACTTGCGGTCCTTGAAACCGTCCTCGCTGAACGAGTTGCCGAACACAACCTCACCGGGCTGGCTGCGGATCAGCATCTCCGACTGGCAGGTCGCCCATGAGCCGGGGTTGATCTCCTGGCCGTACAGGTATACCTCGGCCTTGGGGTTGATCTTCTTGATGTGTTCCTCGGCAGTGGTGAGCATGCCGCCGGTGCCGCAGGCCGGGTCGAGGATGTTGATGACCTGGCCCTCACCGGCGACGGTATCCGCGTCGGGGGCGATGAGCAGGTTCACCATCAGCTCGATGACTTCGCGCGGAGTGAAGTGCTCACCGGCGGTCTCGTTGGAGGCTTCCGCGAACAGCCGGATCAGATGCTCGAAGACGTAGCCCATGCCATGGCTGTCGAGCTTGTCGAGGTCCTTCATTGCCGCGAACCGCCCGATTACCTGATACAGCAGTTTCGCGCTCGCCAACTTGGTGATCTGGTTGTCGAAGTCGAACCGCTCGAGGAGCTGGCGCACGTTCGGGGAGAAGCCGTTGACATAGTCGCGCAGGTTTTTCGCCACGCTCGTCGAGTCGGACGCGATGGTGTCGAAGTTCTGCTGGGAGGTGTTGAAGAACGGCAGCTTCGCCGTTCGCTCAAGCACCTTTCCCTTGTTCTGGACGCCGCTCGCCTCCAGTTTCGTGTCACGTTCACGGACGGCGTCACGGGTGGAGGCCATTACCGCGTCGAGCCGACGCAGCACCGTGAGCGGCAGGATCACCTGTCCGTACTCGTGGCGCTTGTAGTCGCCGCGCAGCAGGTCGGCGACCTTCCAGATGTCGTCCGCCATCTGCTTATGTGTGGGTCCTGAGGTCATGCCTCGTGTCACCTTCGGTTCGGATTGATATTGTCAGTTTTGTTGATAAGTAACGAATTTGGAGCCAAAGTGCCGATAGTCAGGCCATGGAGGGTTTGGTCGATCACGTTCGCGCTCACCGCAGCGAGCGCGGATAGCGCGTCGCGCAGCTCCAGTAGCTGCCGAAACGCCGCGCCGTAGCGGCCCTGCTCCGCCGGCGGCAGTCGAGGAATGCGGCAGCGCCGCAGATCGTCGCGGCTGAGGACGCCGATTGTATTGGACGTGGGCAGGGTATTGGCGTCGGCCTGAAGGAACGTCGCGACGAAGTGCGGGTCCATCCGAGCCAGGTCGACCTCGATGACTTGGGACAGACCCACCTCGTCCGATCGGTCCCCGGTGGCGACGATCGGCGGTCGACCGAGGGTGCGGATGAGCACGTCACCGGCACGCGGGGTGGTTTCCCTGGTACGGATGGTGAGCGCGCCGATCCGTTCCAATTCGGCGATGGTCACCGTGGAGTGTCGCGGTGGAGAGGCGTCAGCGGCGAATCGGGGCAGGCCCTGCCCAACCTTCGCGTAGAGGGCCTGTAGATGCTCGGTCACTTTGTCGATTTCCGCGGCGTCGACTCGGGCCACGACATGGCGCGACGGAAGCAGATTCGTATCGCCGTCGAGCAACTCCACCCGCGCGACCGACCGGGAAATTTCCGGTGCGGCGTCGGTGCGGAGCTGCTGCCACGCCGCGTTCTGGTACGGCACATCGCGCAGGTCGGCGACCCCGGACAGGTTGACCATGCGTACCGGGGCGTAGTCGGGCGTGCCGTAGGAGCGGCGAAGCACCCAGAGACAGAGCTCGGCGTCCGGCACGGGTCCCATGCCCTTCGGTAGCGCGATCACCTCACGCAATACACCGGAGCGGACCAGGGCGGCGCGAATGTGCTGACCCGAGGCTTGGAAGCAGACCCGGGCGGAAACGGCGACAACGGCGACACCATGCGGACGCAGGTAGGCATAGGACTGCTGCACCCAGGCCAGCTCGCTGTCGCGACCGGTGGGCGCGCCGAACTCCCAGCTCGTCCCGGCGTCCGCCCGCTCGGATGCCAGTGTCGGCGGGTCGAGAGGCGGGACGCAGACCGCTCCGGCGGCCACGCCGAGCGGGCTGAGACCGACCGCGTGGACCCGATTGCCGAACCTGTCGGCGACAGCCGCCAACAAGGGGCCCGAACCGGGCGCCGGGTCGATGACGACGGGTACGTCGACGTCTCCGGCGTTCACGGGTTGTGCCGCGGCTGTCGCGCGCGGTAGCAGTGACGCGATGACCCTGGCCAAAAGTTGTTCCGGGGACAGCCGGGTGGTCTCGATGGTCTCAGGTTCCGGGGCATCGAGGAGGTGGGTGCCGGTGTCGGTACGACCGGCTGTCGCGAGCTGCTCGGCCTTCCCCGTCGCGGTCAGCCATGCCTCGACTTCGGTGCGCGAGAACGTCGGGCTTGCCGAGGTTCCGCCGTTCGGCTGCGGGAAGTCGGGGTAGCGCTTGCGCCAGTTCGACACCGCGGCACGGCCGACGCCGGCCAGCCGCGCGATGGCGGCCGCTGTCAATGCGTCGGGTTCGTCGAAGCTCATGTCGACGACCGTACACATCCAGCTTCGTGTACACAAGTTAGTCGCGCCAACTTGAGTAGATGTGTTGACATGCGTTGTCAACGTTCACACGATCCGTTACTGTCGCCGTATCGGGTCGCCACCGAGCGAGGAGGATCACCATGAGCGGACATCGCACCCACAGTCGCTGTCGTCGGTACCGGCCGCGCTTGGCGGCGGTTCGACGCGAGCTGACTTGGCACACCGGCCGGGATCTGGCCGATCTGCCGCCGCTGGTTCGCGTCGCTCGATGTGGATCAGGGAAGTTGAAGTACTTCAGCTGCGCCGATGCCGACCTCGCGCTCGCCGGGATCGACACCACCGATCCCCGACGGCGCGAGCAGCGGGTGTACCTCTGCCCGCTATGCCAGGGCTGGCACCTCACCAGTCAAGCCGAACGGTGACCAACGGTGAGCACGGAACAGTCAGTCCAAGAACATCTTTCGCCCCGATCCACTCCTGATCGAGAAACCCGCTCATCAGCGGCCCGGCCCCCTTTGTGGTGCCGCCGCCCAGTCATGTCCTCCTAGGAGCACCATGCACACCAACGCGCACTTCACCGACAACAACACCGCACTGACCATCAGCAGCCTCACCCTGCGCGACCGCGATGTCGTACGGGAAGCGCAGCGCTGGACCGCAGGGCGCCGCGGCCCGATCGTGGACGACGGCGAAATCCTGGCCGCCGCGGATCTGTCCGCGTTCATCACCGAGGTGATCAAATGCGGTGCTGTCGCGTTCGCCGCGACCGGCCAGGCCACCGAAGCCAAGGAGCTCGACCGGATGGTCGCCGAAGTCGGCCGCAAAGCCGCCGAATCGGCGCACCGGGCCGCCGAGCTGACCGGTCAGGCGGCCAAGGACGCATCGGCGGCGATGACCGAGACAGTCGACTCGGCCAAGAAGGCCCTCATCGACGCCGACGCCACCTACCGCAAGGAAATGCAGGCCACGGTCGCCGCCGCGACCACTCACATCACCGACCAGGTCAATCGCCTCTTCAGCGGAACCGACCCGGAGTTGGTCGCGCGCTTGCAGCCGGTCCTCGCGCGGTTCAGCGCCGACCTGACCAGCAAGGCCATCGCCAGCACACAGGAACTGATCGCGACCGCTACCAAACAGTTCGACCTCAACGATCCGACCTCGCCGATCGCCAAACACACCGCGGCCCTCGACATGCGTCAGCTCGCCATGAGTGACCTGCTGATGGCCAACCATGCCGACCTCACCAAGCGGCTCGAGGAGGTGACCGCCGCGTTGAAGGTGCGTGACGCGCGGGCCGCGGTGATTCAGCTGACCCCGCGCAAAGGCGACACCTTCGCCGACGGCGTGCACGGGTTCCTCGCGCCGATCGCGGCCGGGCTCGGCGACGAGTACTACGACACGGGTGCGATCGTCGGGGTGTTGCCGCGTTGCAAGAAGGGCGACGGGCTGTTGACCACCGCCGACGGCGCGCGCGTGGTGATCGAGATGACCGACTCCGACCGTAAAGGTTGGACCGACTATCTCGACGAGGCCGAACGCAACCGGCAGGCAGCAGCCTCGCTCGGCATCGTCCGCACGCCCGAGCAGAACGGCCGCGAAACCCTGCGGGTGCTCGGACCGCGTCGGTTCGTGCTGGCCTTCGATCCCGAGACCGATGATCCCGACCTGCTGCGCACCTGCTTGTTGTTGCTGCGGACCGCCAGTCTGATGGTCGCCGCGCGCGGCGGTGATGAGCAGTTGGCCACAGCGAAGGAAAAGGTCGAGGCGGCGCTGGCCAAGCTGGAGAAGCTCACCCTCACCAAGAAGTCGGCCGACGCGATCCGCCGCGAGGCCACCAAGATCGACAAGACGGTGACCGACTTCGTCACCGATGTCGAACTCGTTCTCGCCGAGGCGATTACCGCACTCGCGATCGGTACGAGCGCTGCCTTGACCGTTGCCACGACCGATGTCGCCTGATCCCGATCCCTATCCATTCAGGAGTCCACGATGACCGAGCCGTATCAGCCCGAGAAGTTGCCCGCCTACCCCGATTGCCCGGCCCCGCTCGACTCGCATCACACACCGACGCCGCTTGACCCGCACCACGCGCCAGTTCCGGGTGTCACGGAGTTCGGCGTGCCGGTGCCGCGGCCCCCTGTCCAGCCCCACGCGGACCCGCGCTACCTGCACCCTGTTCCGCCTGCGGCCGGGTACGTCCGGCCCGTGTATCCCACGCAGCAGATGTATCATGCTGTGCCGCAGCATGTTCCGGTGGTGAACGTTACCCAGAACAACATGGGTGGCGGGTTCGTGGCGATGCGGCGGGGGCCCAGCCACGGCCTGCACCTGCTGCTCACGATCATCAGTTGTGGGTTGTGGGCGCCGGTGTGGATCCTGGTCGTCGTCCTCGACGCGATGAACAGGAAATGAGTCAGGTGTGGTGCCGATGCGATGCTGTCGGCCCATTGCTGTACAACAGGTGCGGGAGCGCGAGCATGCTCGCCGTGATCGAGAGGGGTGAGGCGTGAACGACGTGGATCGCAACATCGATGGCGTTGCCAAGACGGTCTCGGAGGTGTTGGAGAAGAAGAAGTACTCCATCGATTACTACCAGCGCGAATACAAGTGGGAGGGAAAGCAACTCGCTGAGCTGGTCTCCGATCTCACTGGGAAGTTCCTCGCGCTGTACGGACCAGACCACGCCCGCCGAGATGTCGGTAAGTACCCCGGCTACTTCCTTGGCTCGATCATCATCTCCCAGAAGGGAAGTCAGCCCTTCGTCGTCGATGGTCAGCAGCGCCTCACCAGCCTCACTCTGTTCCTGACCTATCTACGACGGCTCCAAGCCGATGGTGACGAGGTGGTCAGCGTCGATGAGCTCATCTACTCGGAGAAGTTCGGCGAGAAATCCTTCAACCTTGACGTTCCCGATCGCAACGATTGCATGAAGGCGCTGTTCGATTGCGGAGAGTACGAGCCACCAGCCGACGCACCCGAATCGGTGCACACCTTGGTCGCTCGTTACGCCGAACTCGACGGGTTGTTCCCGGACGAGCTGCGGGACAACGCGCTTCCCTATTTCATCGACTGGCTCAAGGACCGAGTCCAGCTCGTGCAGATCACCGCCTACAGCGACGATGATGCTTACGCGATCTTCGAGACCATGAACGACCGGGGTCTCAAGCTCACCCCAGCGGACATGCTCAAGGGCTATCTGCTGGCGAATGTGGCCGACGGCGCGCCGCGCACCAAGGCCAACGAGCTGTGGCGCGAACGACTGCGCATTCTGGACGAGCGAGGCGAGGTCGCCAGCTCCGACTTCCTCAAGACGTGGCTGCGCAGCCAGTACTCCACCAAGATCCGCGAACGTAAGAAGGGCGCCAGGCCCGAGGACTGGGACCGGATCGGCACGGAATTCCACCGCTGGCTTCGTGGTGCGCACACCCAGGTCGGACTCACCTCGCAGGCGGCGTTCTACGAATTCATCGTGCGTGATCTTGACTTCTACAGCCGCCAGTACGGACGCATCCTCGAGGCGACCAACGGGCCATTTCAGCCCGACAGCCCGCTCCGGTTCATCCGCTACAACGCTGACCTGGGGTTCACCCTGCAAAACCAGCTGCTTCTCGCCCCGCTCGTTGTCGGCGATCCTGCGGATGTGGTCGACCTGAAATTGGAACTGGTGGGCCGATTCACCGATATTCTGCTCGCCCGTCGCATCTGGAACTTCCGATCGACGGCCTACTCGACGATGCAGTACGCGATGTTCACCGTGATGCGTGAGATCCGAGGCAAAGCCCCGCTCGAGCTAGCGACACTGCTGCGCGACTACCTACTCAAGATCGACGAGTCCTTCGATTTCGACGGCCTCTACGTGCATCAACAGAACCGAGGCCAGTTGCACAAACTCCTGGCTCGACTCACCGATTTCATCACCGTTGGCTCCGGGCAGGCATCGAACTACCTCGAGTCGACCAACGGCACGAAGGTGAAATACGAGGTCGAGCACATTTGGGCGGACCACGCGCACCGCTACACCGACGAGTTCGCGCACGCCGCCGATTTCGGTCGCCACCGCAACCGGGTCGGTGGACTGCTGTTGCTGCCCAAGCAGTTCAACGCCAGCTACAACGACGACCCGTATGAGGCGAAACTGCCGCACTACTACAGGCAGAACCTCCTTGCCGCAAGCCTGCACCCGATGGCCTACGAGAAGAATCCCGGTTTCCTTGCCTTCATCAAGAAGACGGGCCTGCCGTTCAAGCCCTACGAGGAGTTCAAGGCAGCTGACCTGGTCGAACGTGGCGAGCTGTACAACGCCATCGCCAAGCAGGTCTGGAATCCGGAAGATCTGCTCGACGTCGCACGGGGTCGTGTTCACTCTTGACGGGACGCTGAATTACGCGAAGGCCGATGGCGCTGAACCCCTTGCCCGAGTATGAAGGCTTGTCGGACCGCATGGCGCAACGCCGGGACCGGCGCGCCGCAGTGAGCGGGTTGGGTACTCGCCGCGCCGTGGTTCGCACATGTTGTTCGTCGAATCCGTAGCCCGCCGCGCGGACGGCCCGCTGGTACTGCCCGAACGTCGGCGCGGGGTCGTCGCGAAGTACCCTTGGCGGAGAGATCGACCGTGTCGAGGTCAGGGCGATTTTCCAGCGAGTCGCGGCCAGGAACCGTGCTGGCCGGTCGTCTGCCGACGCATCGAAGCTGAGACGAGCCGACCAGCCGCGACAGCGCGGGTCCAGCGACCGGCCACGATCGCGGCAGGTCGTCGGAGCAGCGGATCGTTGCCCTTCCTGTGACGTGGTGCCGGACAAACTCAGCGGTGCGTGCCGCTGCGGTTGACACTTCCCGCCGACGATCTGCCATCGATCGCCGCTCGGCTCTGCTCAGTCGGTCAGGGTGCATACCCACAGGTAGTCGCGGGCTCGGCTGGCGGCTACCAGGTGTTGGCGGGTGCGGAGGGCTTCGGCGTCGCGGGCGGGGCGGGTGGGGGGTGGGGGTGTGAGGAGGAGGAAGACGGCGGTGAAGTCCATGCCCTTGGCGCGGTGGACGGTGCCGACCTTGATGTCGCTGGGTTGGGTGCCGTCGTAGTGTTCCAGGGGCATGGCGCGGAGCCCGGCTTTGCGCAGGGCGGTGAGGTAGCGGTCGATGTCGCTTCTGGTGGAGACGATGACGGCGATGTCCGCGTCGGCGGCCAGGTTCGCGTCGCGGATGGCCTGGGGGAGGGCGGTGAGTGATTCGCGGCGGGTGAGGCGGGCTTCGACGACGTCACCGTCGGGCAGCGTGGGGGTGCTGTCGCGGATGACGGCGCCGGTGCCGCCGTCGAGGTCGTCGACGGAGTCGGGGGTTTCGATGCGCTGGACATAGGACAGGACCGCGGCGCGGTTGCGGTAGTTGGTGCGCAGGATGCGGCCGCGGCCGCCGGGGACCGGGATGCCCGCCTCGGCCAGGGTGCAGCCACCGACGTAGACGCGCTGTTGGCTGTCGCCGACCAGGAGAAGCTGGGAATCCTCGCGGGCGCCGGCGATTTCGTAGACGAGCTGGAGTTGCCGGAGGGTGAAGTCCTGGACCTCGTCGACGACGACCAGTCCGAAGCTGTCTTCGTCGCTGAGGGGGCGGGCGCGCAGTTCGTCGACGGCGAGGGCGATCAGATCGTTGAAGTCGTGTGCGCCGCGCGCTGTGAGACCTCGCTGGTACGGCTGAAACCAGTCGTACCAGACGGTCTTTCGGATGTCGTTTCTGAGAGTGATGCCCTCGCGTCCACTGCGCTGCACACTGAGGTATTCGTCCAGGCTCGCGATCCCACGGCCCTTGATGATGCGGTCGATTTCATCGTGCCAGTACCCGAAGTCGGTGCCGTCGACGGCGGTGAGGGTACCGCGGATTCGGCGCTACGCATCGGCGAGTGCGGCGTTGACGGCCGCCTCGTCGACATTGAACGGCACGTCTCGGTCTTTGAGGAACCGGAGCGTCCAGGCATGCAGGCCGGTGAAGACCGCGCGGTCGACAGCCCGGGGCGCCAGACGGGCGAAGCCGCGTTCGTGGAATGTGGGAAGTGTCTTGACGAAGGTGGTGAACATCAGGCGGCCGGGATTGCGTTTGGCCCAGTGCGCCATACGGTGCAAGGCGACTACGGATTTGCCGGTGCCGGCCGGGCCACTGATGCGGGCCGGACCGTTGAAGTTCGCCTGAACCAGGCTGAGCTGAGCGGGATCGAGAAAGGTCATCCAGTCGCTGAACGGGCGGGACAGCGCGGCGGCACGTTCGGACTCGTTGAGGTCGGTCGCGGTGAAAAGTTCCGCAGCAGTGTCGGTTTCGACGGCGAGTTCGAGACGCAGGTGGGTATAGCGGTCGATGCCGGTGGACGCGAGTTGGGCAGCGCGTGCGGGCTTGTACTGCCGGTCGCGTCGGGTGAGGGTGTCGAGGAAGCCGGGTTCGTCGACGATGTGGACACGGCCGTCGGATTCGGCGCGGAATCGGCCGGGCAGCACGACGACGATTTCGGCCATGTGTGGGACGAACCGGAAGTCGCCGACGGCGAGACAGGTGAGGGGTTCTTCGGCGTGCTTGCGCAGCTCGCCGAATTCGGAAGTGTCGGGCGCGGTGGCGGCGAAGACGATCGCGAACACTCCCGTCGGGCCGATCGCGAAAGCAGTGGGCCTGCCCGGCCGGAACGGGGTGGTGCGGACCAGCAGATGCCAGCCTTCGGCGGCGAGAACTCCCGTGAGCACCCGTCGTTCCGGCGAGCTCAGGTGGGTCTGTTCGGCTAGCGCCTGCTCGGCCGCGCGCAGGCGCCGCTCACGTCGGATATTGGCCATGGTTTCCCCCTCGAACCTGGTCGGTGGTCGCCACCTGAAGCTTGCTGGCAACGCTAATCCGTTGCTGGACAATATAGTTGAAGGGCGCGACGGGTTCGCGGCGTTCGGCCGATGTGGCCTCAGGTGGGGTCTGTGGTCGGCTCGTTGATCGAAGCGTTGCCGCGGCGGGTCAGCCAGACCGCGCAGACAGCACACAGGCCCGTGGCGATCAGGCCGGGCACGATCATGTCGGGGCGGGCGAGCGCGAGTTGTTGTGAGGTATCGGTAAGCATCAGTTCGGCTCGCCCACGGGCCACGCCGGACCAGGGGATGTACTCGCCTTCCAGCCAGTCGCCGTAGCGCGGGATCGAGGTGGCGTCGGTCGCTGTGGGGAGTTGTGCGGTGGTGAGTGCTGCCACGGTGGGCAGGACCGACCAGCCTGCCAGGAGTGCGGGTCGCATGGGCAAGCATGAGGTGCCGGTCGCGGCCACCGCGAAGAGCAGCAGTGCGCCCGCGAGCAATCGCACCCAGTTCGTCTCGGAGACGAACGACAGGGTTGCGATCAGGCCGGCGGCCGCGCACAAGCCGACGGCGAGGGCCGGGCTGCTGACCCGTAGGCCGTAGAGGGCGCCGCCGATCAACGCCACGGCACCGACAAACAGGGTGACTGTCGAAGGAGTGCGGTCGAACCCTGGAAGCGCGACCAGGATGGCAGCCGCCGCCATTGCCGCGGCGAGCGAGTTCGCCTGGTCGGGAGGCAGAATTCGCTGGGCTGCCGCGAATGTGCCCAGGATCAGGACGATCGCCGCCGCGGGCAGCCACTCGGACTCCGACCAGAATCGCACGACGAGTCCCGCCGCGATCGCCAGTGTGGCGCCGAAAGCGACTGGGGTGATGGATGGTTCGCTGTCGATCCGGTCGGCGCGCGACAACCACAGGGCTGCCAGCAGTGCGAGGAGCGCCAGGCCGGCCACGATGAATTGCCACGGCTGTTCGGCGACCACGGTCGATGACGGGAAGTCTCCGTAGAGATATCGGCTGGGGTCGAGGAGGGTGTCGAGCTGGAATCCGAGAACGCCGCCTGCGATCACACCGCCGAAGAACCACCGCTGGGCGGTCGGGAGGGTGACGGCGGGGACGATGAGCAGGCCGAGGCCGATGCCCAGGGCGAGCGGCAGTTCGTTCCATTCCTGGGGTGCGGGTAGCGCGTGGAGGGCGCCGACAACAGCCAGGCCGGCGAGGCCGGTAGCGAAGGCGGCCGCACAGCTGAAGCGGCCCCAAGCCAGCAACCAGGCCGCGGTCATGCCGACCAGGGCGGCGATGACCGCGGTGGTGGCCGCGGGTGTGCCGAAAAGCTGTTCGCTCGCCGTGGTGGTCCATCCGGTTCCTACGGTGCGGTGGACGCTGTATCCCAAGATGGCGCCGCTCAGTAGGCCGCAGGCGGAGATCGCGACCGATCGGCAGTTCATCTGATGCACCTCGGCTCCGTTCCATCTGTTGCCGCGCCCAACCGCTGGACCGCTGACGACAACCCCACTGCTGTCGCTTTCGGCAACTCTTTCGTTACCTCTGCCTGCTCGTGGGCGGTCGCGGCGTGGGCTTTGAGAGGAGGTCGCTATCAGTCGAGGTCGGAGTTGTCTGACGGGGCGCGTACGCTGCCCGGCATGGGATCACGGTGCGTGATTGTCGTCAAAGATGTTGGTGCGGAGGAAATCTACTATTCCCACTGGAGTGGGGAGGCGATGCACCTCGACCTTCTGGCGGGGCCTGACGCCGCCGTTCGTTTCGCGGCCGCGCAGCGGCGGGAGCAACGGTGGGTGGCCGATCTGGTCGCGGCGGCGGTGATCGACGTGGGTCGGCGCGTGCTGCTGTGGTACTCGAGGTCGTTCGGTGAGACAGCGGCGATGTATGCGGTGCTGGAGGCTATGCGAGAAACCTGGGCCGGCTGGACCGTGCACTGGGCTCAGGGCGCGGACGGCGAGCTGATTCGCTATTGCGAGGGCTGCCGGCCGATGTGCTCCGTCTTCATCGTGGAGAACGATCGGCCACGCGTCTACGCGTCGCCATTGCCGGTCCGTGCGTTGATAGCAGCCGGACCGGCGGTACTCGAACAGATCCCCGGGTGGCCGTGCTCCGACAAACCGGAGGCGATGCCGAGGCACGGCCTGCTGCTCGCCCCGGCCGACCGGGTCGGTGCGCACTGGGCCTTCGACGGGAGCGCCGACGATATCGACGTTGCGCCGGCGGGGTGGGGCGAGTGGAACTGGGAAGACTGGCGGCAGCGGCTGGAGGCCGAGGCGGGATTGGAGCGGCCGGCGCCGTCGCGGATGGCGGTGGCCCTCACGGAACTGTCGGAGGCGTTCGACAAACATCAGGTTCTGGACACCGGCACCGAACTCGCGGCGGTGCTGCTGAACGCGACCGGCTGGATCGAACAGGCGTTGCGGTCTGTCGGCGGGGAGGCGGTGCGGGTGGAGGACAACTCGTTCACGCATCGGCCGGTGGAGCTGACCGAAGGTGAGGTGCTTCGTACCAGGGTGGCGATCCGATCCGCTCGTTCACGGTTCGAGGGGGGATCGTGGGCGTTCGATGGTTCGCGCGGCCGGGTGCAGGAGACGTGATCCGCGACACGTTCGTGTTGCCGATTCGGCGCTCGAGCGGGCCGGATGATCGCGGGCGGGGGTTCGATCGATTCGCGTACCCGGGCGGTGGGCTGTCAGGATCGCCTCGCAGTGTGGGCGAGGTGGCTGTGCGCCGAGTCGATCGCCAGGCGCCCGCTCGAGTTCGGATGTGGTTGGAAAGGAACGCCGGGGTTGACGACGGACGCGCGGGCTGAGGTGGAGAAGTTCCTGCTCGGGGATCGGTTCGCCTGTCTGGCGGGGCGGTCGGCGTGGCGGCAGGGTGGGATCGCGCATCGGCATTACGACGTGATGGGTGGGGTGGAGTCGGCTCGGCGGATGGCGGGGGATCTGGCGGAGTTCGTCGATGGGGCGGATTGGGGGGCTCGGAAGTTCACGAGTTTCGTGGCGACCTTCGAGGAGCCTCGGGGGGTCGACGAGCTGCGGTTCGAGGAGTTGTTGTGGGAGCACTTGCAGCTGCTGCACGAGGTGGACGCGGAGCGGTATGGGTGGGCGGCGGGGTGTTCTTCGGATCCGCAGTCGGGGGAGTTTCGGTACAGCGTGGCGGGGCATCCGTTCTTCGTGATCGGGTTGCACGAGACGCATCGGCGGTTCGGGCGGCGGCCGCCGTTTCCGATGTTGGCGTTCAATTCGCATGAGCAGTTCGCGCGGATCAAGGCCGAGGGGATGTGGGATCGGCTGGCGGACAAGATCCGGAAACAGGACATCGGGTTGCAGGGGGATATCAATCCGAATCTGATGGAGTACGAACAGTTGTCGGAGGCTCGGCGGTATTCGGGGCGGCCCAAGCCCGCTGATTGGCAGTGCCCGTTCAGTGCGCGTCCTGCCGCGGGGGAACGGGAGATGGCGGGCGTTCAGCGACCCTGATTTTCCGGTAAGCGGTGTCGCGGTTGCGCCACGGGACCGGTTTTCCGGCCGATAGCCTGTGCTCGTGAACGGAGAGGCCCCATTCGGGGATCGGGAGCCGCGGGCGCACCTCGAGGGGCGTGCCAGTCTGGGCGTCGAAGCAGAGTCGTCAGGACGAGTCGTACTCACGTCGGGTGCAGTCTTCGACCAATCTCGGTGTCTGGCGGCGTGAGACCGAGCTGAGTCGTACAGGCACACGTGTCCGTAACCGCACGGTGAAACTCGTGGTGGCCGGTGGGTTTCTGATCGCCGGATTGGTCGGCGCGGTGGGGGTGTACATCGTCTCGAATCACGGTGCGGGTGGGGACCAGGCCGGCATCGCGGTGCCGGCGTCCGCTGCGGGCCTGTCCGCCGAGCCGAGCACGACGGTTCCATCGACGACGGCGTTGGCGAGAAGTGTCCCGACCACCCAGGCGGCATCCTCGTTGGTGCCGACTTCGGCGCTCGCACAGTACTGTTCGGCTGGCATAGTGTGCTGGTGGGATTCTCCTGATTTCAAGAACATCCTGCATTCGATACCGCACGGCGAGGTCGGACCGGTTGCGCCGGGGAACTGTCTCGCATTGGGCGTCGCCACGCTGGGGCCGCGTAACGCGTCATCGATTTCGAACGCGACCACGGTGTCGCAAACGCTCTGGGAGAATTCTGACTGCACGGGCGAGTCGATGGCTGTCTCGCCTGGACAACAGTTGGCGAAGGTTCCGATGTTCGTCTCCGGGATGAGTGGCTGACGGTCTTCGCGCCGGACCTGCTCGGGACACTAGAGTTCGGCGGTGCCCGCGACGCTGCTGTTCTGCTCCGATCCGTTGAATCCCCGGCAGGTCGACGACCATTTCGCCGCCCAGTCCGAGGCGGTGTCGGCGGCGGGCGGGACGGTCGCGTTGCTGGATCACGAGGCGCTCGTTGCCGGGGATCCGGTCGCGGTGGTTGGCGGGGGAACCGGGAGAGGTGCCGGGCGAGTCAGTGCTGGCGGAGGTGGCCGGGTCGCTCGGTGCGGGGGCGGGGATCGTCAAGGACTATGTGAAGTCGCGCAAGCACGAATGGGACAGTGCTTGTTACGTGCCCGATCTGCGCGATACTCCCGCGCTACGGCGCATCGTCGAGCGGTTCGTCGAGCTTCAAGGCGAGTCCTTGGCCGGTGGGGTGGTGGCGCGGGCGGTGTCGGCTCTGGGGTGCCGCTTCGTGACGACCGACCTCGCCCGTCGGCGGACGGCGAGTGGCGGGTGATCGAAGTCGGGGACGGGCAGGTCAGTGATCTGCCGTCGTCGGTCGACGTGATGGGTCTGATCGCGCCGCTGATCGCGAGGTGATGACGCGGCCGGTTCGAGGGGGTTATCCGCCCGCTACGGCGGGGATGATCATCAGCTCGGAGTTCGTGGTCAGGGGTGTGTCGGGGCCGGCTAGGGTGCGGCATTCGTCGCCGTCGATGTAGAAGTTGACGTAGCGGCGGAGGGTGCCTCTTTCGTCACGGAGGCGGCGTTCGAGGGCGGGGGAGGTGGCGCGCAGGGCATCGAGGGCCTGGCCGAGGGTGGGGGCGTCGATGGTGAGTTCGTGGGCGCCGTCGGCGTAGGGGCGCAGGGCGGAGGGGAGGATGACGCGGGCCATGGTCAGGCGATGACGGCGGCGCGCACGCACAGGACGTCGGGGAGTTTGTCGGCGACCAGATGCCAGTGGGTGCCTTCGTCGGGGCTGCAGTAGACCTCGCCGTTGCGGGTGCCGAAGTAGATGCCGGTGGGGTCGGCGTTGTCGGCGGTCATGGCGTCGCGCAGGACCGAGGCCCAGAAGGGGACTTCGGGGAGGCCGTCGGTGCTGGCCGACCAGGTGCTCCCGGCGTCTTCGCTGCGGTAGACGGCGCAGGTGGCGTTCGGGGGGAAGCGGAAGCGGTCCATGTCGGCGTCGAGGGGGAAGGTGTAGACGACGCCGGGGCGGCGGGGGTGGGCCAGGATGGGGAAGCCGAAGTTGTCGGGTGGGAGGTCGGCGTCGATCGACTGCCAGGTGGTGCCGTCGTCGGTGCTGCGGAAGACGCCGCCGTGGTTCTGCAGGTAGAGGGTGCTGGGGGTTTCGGCGTCGCGGGCGACCTTGTGCACGCACTGGCCCCAGTCGGGGAGTTCGCCGGGGAGGAAGTCGGCGGTGACGCCGTGGTTGGTGGGCTGCCAGGAGGCGCCCGCGTCGGCGGTCTGGTAGACGCCGCCGGTCGACATCGCCACGGCGAGGCGGCGCGTGTCGGTGGGGTGGGGCAGGACGGTGTGCAGGGCCAGGCCACCGCCACCGGGTTCCCATTGCGGGCGGTGCGGGTGGTCCCACAGGCCTCTGACCAGGGTGAAGTTGCGGCCGCCGTCGGTGGAGCGGAACAGGGCCGACGGTTCGACACCCGCGTAGACGACATCGGGTTCGGCATCGGTGGCGGGGGTGATCTGCCAGACACCCTGCAGGGCGGACTCGGTGTCGTCGGGGAAGGCCAGGGGCGCGTCGTCGGGTTCGGTCCAGGTGGCGCCGAGGTCGTCGCTGGAGACGAGGGTGGGGCCGAAGTGGCTGTTGAGGACACCGGCGAGCAGACGTGGGGTGGGGCGGCGGGTGTCGATGGCGAAGGCTTTGACATCGGCCACGGGGAATTGGGGCGGGCTGACTGTCCAGCTCGCCCGGCCGTCCGTGCTGCGGGCCAGGAACAGGCCTTTGCGGGTTCCGATGCCGAGAAGTACGTCCATTGCCGACCTCCAGGTCGTCGCGCCGACGCGGATGGCATCGAGCGTACTCCCGCGGATCAGCCGAGCAAGAACGCCACGGTGGGGAAGACGATGGTCGTGGCGGCGGCGAAGACGATGGTCCCGACGCGGCCAGACCGATGTCTGTTGAACACCGTCGCCGCCCAGCAGTAGATGCCGAACGAGATGAGCAGGGAACCCCAGACGACGAGGGCCCGGCTGGATTCTTCACCGAGCGGTTGGACCGTGCCTTTGTCGAACGCGAGGGCGAGCGTGATGATGGTGACGCCCGCCGCCGCGGCCGCGCCGAACACCGCGGCTCCCGCGGAACTGTTCATGGTGACCGGCGCCCGCGGTGTTTGCGCGATGTCCTGCGGGTCGGTGTGGTGCGCGCCGGATTCGCGGCAGAGCATGTCGAAGACGGTGCCGGGGTTGACCCATTGGCGGACGCCGGAATGGACCTCGGTCAGTGCCTGCACGGCCTGCGCGGTCGAATAGGAGGTGATGATGCCCTCGCGGGATGTCCGGAAACCGCCGTGATCACGATGGGTTCGCACGGACTGCTGGAAGTCGAGCAGCTGCACGAGCGCGGTGCGGAAGGTCGGATGGAAGATCAGCCGATCGCCCGCGGTCGCCAGGGCGGCGACGGATTGCTGCAGCGTGGAGTGATACCAGGTCTGGGCCACCGCGCCGCGATGGATCTGTTCCTCTTCGAGGGTGCCCGGGGCGGATTCCAGGTGGGCGATAATCCGGTCGACGGTGAGCGTGTGGGCGCGGGCGAGCCGGGCACCGCCGAGCGCGGCGATCGCGGGATCGCCCAGCAGGTGCGCGATCTGGGCGGCGGCGTGGTTCGAGGCCGCGCGGGAGTCGTCGTCGAGCACGGCGGTGACCAGGAACGAGACACCGCGGGCGGTCGCCTGGGTGGTCGCGTCGTCGGAATCGGGGAACTCGAGCAGCGAACGGACCGCGGCGGTGGTCGCCGTCACCGAGATCGGGGCGATGCCGTCCGACAGCGCCCAACCGCCGGTTTCGGGATCCTGGGTCGTGAGCAGCGTGTGCCGGGACGCGACGATCTCTTCGGCGGTCAACGGTTCACCGAGGCGGCGCAGCGCCCGCAGGCGCCAGGCAGCGTCGACCGGAGCCTGGAACACCCATTCGCCCTGGGTGTGATGGGCTACCGAAGTGCGTCGCATCATGGTCAGCACGGCGGGGGCATCCGGGACCGGACGCCGGGCCGCGGCGAGCGCGCAGACCACCTCCGCCGTGTCCTGCGGGTTGGGGGCGACGTCGGCCGACCAACCCCAGCCGGCATAGCCGTCTCCGGGGCGCACGATGGTTCGGCGGAGCCAGTCGCAGGCCCGGATGATGCGGTGCTCGAAATCCGACACGATGCCCCCCCAGGGCCAAAAACTCTGTGCCGCAACTATAGCCGCGCAGCCTGCTCGAGGACGATGGCAATGACGATCAGACCGCCCGCCGCCAGTAGCCAGATCGACATGCTCGCGTGGTCCAGCGCCGCGATCACGGTCCAGGCGACGATGGCTTCGTTCAATCCGATGACGCCCGCGGTGGCGGCGTCCGTGGTACGCATCGCGCGCCAGTAGAGCGCGAATCCCGGTCCGAGCAGAAGGGCGCCGAGCCCGAACTCGATCAGGAGCTGACCGGGGTTCGCGGTGCCGACGAGCAGGTAGGGCAGTGTCAGGACACCCGCGACACCCAGCTGGAGACCGGCCGCCACGGTCGGGTCTCCGCGCCGCGCGGATGCACGCGCGACGAGTGTGATCAGCGCCGCGACCGAGACCGCGCTGCCGAACGCGAGCGCGCACCCGGCGATCGCCTGCGCTGTCGACACAGTGGTGCCAGGGCGCATGGACACCAGGACGATCGCCGCGAGAACGAGCGCGATCTCGGTGATCGCCCTGGCATCGAGCGGTCGGCGCCGTCCGAGCAGAGCGCCCAGGAGCAGGATGATGGGTGAGGTCAGGTGCAGGGCCACGACGACCGGGGTCGGTCCGATCGCCAGTGCCGCGGCATAGAGCGTGATGTTGACCGCCTCCAGAAAACCCAGTACGAGAAAGGTTTTCGGATGCGACCGGAGATCTCGCAGCGGTCCGTGGCCTGCGGCGACAGCGAGGACGAGCAAGGGCACGGCAGCGCCAAGGGCCACCGTCGGGCCGACAGTGCCCGATCCGAACAGCGCCAGTCCCGCTGAGAAGAACCCCCACAGGGTCGTCGCGGCGATCAGTGTCATGACCGAGGTCTGTCTTCGGTCCAGCTGCGTCATCCGTCGCCCCCCGACTGTTCGTCCGCCCGGGCCAGATTATCCTCCGGCACAGGACATTCCGGTCATTGTCCGAACGAGCGCCTGAGTTTCGCGTTGATCAGTGTGTTCATGCGGAAGCGGAGGTGGCCGACCGTCGAGTCGTCCAGCTCCGGCGTGTCGACCGACAGGGTCCAGCGCAGATCGGTGCCGCAGCCGCCGTCGGAGGGCAGGTCGAAGCGGATCCGGGCGGTGGGATGTTTCGGCCACAACGAACTCCAGACGACCAGGTCGGGATGCGATCGCTCCAGGACGGCCGGGCGTTGCTCGTCGGACAGCAGGATCAGCCAGGACCGGGTCGGGTCGCGATCCGGGTCGGTGAGCGCGGCGAAGACGGCGTGGGGTGGGGCCGGTTGATTCCGCTTTCTGCTGCCGATGATGTGCACAGGGCGAGCGTAGTCACACGGCATCGGCCGGCAGCGGACCCGCGCCGCGCCGATATCGTTGGGTGGGTGAGGCTTTGGACGTTGCAGGCGCCGGAGGTGGTGGCGGCGGTGCGGGGGGACGGGTGTTATCGGGCGGGGTGGGAGTTGGTGGTGGGGAATTGGCGGGGGGCCTATGGGGAGATGGTGGCGGAGATGGGGCGGCGGGGGATCGACTGTGGTGGGGCGGCGCCGGTGTGGTGCTGGCCGGGGCGGGCGTGGCGGCGGGGGGCGGTGCGGACCTCGGCGCGGATGCTGCTCGGTGATCACGAGTGGGCGCACGGGCGGTGGTTGCTGCGGTTGGATGTGCCCGACGAGGTGACGCTGGCGACATCGTACGCGGTGTGGAACGAGTACCTGGGGTACGCGACGGGGTTTCAGGATCAGCCCGAGCGGATGGACTGGTCGGGACGCAAGACCTGGGAGTTCGACGAGATCCAGGTGTGTGTGCCGGAGTTGCGGCGGGAGTGGGTGGTGGGGGCGCGGCCGTATCCGCCGGAGGCGGACATCGTCGCCCGGATCGAGGCGGACCCGCTGCTGCGGGAGCGCTATTCGCCGATGCGGGAGGGGTGGTGGCGGCGGTCTGTTCGGGAGCGGCTGCGCCGGTGACGCTGCCGCGGTCCGGACGGTGCCGCGGCAGCGGGCGGGCGCTACGCGGGCGTGTCCGCGCCGGACAGGGCCGCCGCCACCTCGTCGAGGCCGCAGGCTCCGGCCCGGACGACCAGGAGTTTGCGGACGCGGTCGGGGAGTTCGGCGCGCAGGGCGACGAGGGTTTCCCAGGCGGGGTGGTCGGTGCTGCCGAGCAGGTCGACGAGGGTGTCGAGTTCGGGCATGCCCTCGAGCAGGGCCAGAACGCGGGCGCGGGGTTCGCCGTCGACGGACAGGGCCAGCGGGAGCATGGTGGGGGCTTCGGGGCTGGCCAGGACGATCAGGTCGCGCAGGGAGTCGTCGTCCTCGGCGAGGACGCGTTCGGCGATGTGGCGCTGCTGGGCGGTGTCGAGGTGGCGGACCAGGGGGAGCAGGTCGAGCCACAGGCCCTCGGCGAGGGAGATGTCGGAGACGCGGGCGAGGGTGACGGGATCGTGCATGACCGGGCGCTGGGCCAGGCGTTGCAGGCCGGTGATGGCCATGCCCGCGGCGACGGGGAGCAGGGCGTCCCAGGCGTCGAGTTCGGTGACGGCGGTGAGGAGTCCGTCGAGGACCTCGTCGTCCTGCTCGGCGACGATGTCGGCCATGCGGGCGCGTTCCTCGGGGCCGATGATGTCGAGCAGCGAGATGGCGTCGGCCCATTTCTCCTCGGCGTACATGGCGGTGACCATGCCGGGGACGCGGTCGGTGACCATGTTGAGCAGGCGTTCGGCCTGGGAGCTGTCCTCGAGGTGCAGGCCGACCTGGAGGATGTCGCGGTCGGCGGCCTGGGGGAGCGCGGCGAAAAGGATGGAGTCGGGCATGGCGCCAGCGAGGCGGCCCATGGTGAGGTAGTCGCCGCGGTCGATCAGTTCCTTGGCGACCTCGGCGGCCATCGTGTCGGGGACGCGGGCGATGACCTCGGCGGCGCGTTTGGGGTCGAGCAGGACGGTGGCGTCGGCGAGGAACTTGGGGGACAGGTTCTCGGCGATGGCGACCGCGCGGGCGGGTTCGACGGCACCGGCGACGGCCGCGGCCAGGGCCGGGCCCAGGGCTTTCTCCGCGACCAGCGCGGCGACCGGCTTCGGCACCAGTTTCACCGCGGCGGCCACGCGTTGCATGCGCAGCACATCGCGGCCCGACATCTCGTCGCTGACCTGATCGCGGAAGGCCTTGATCGCCGAAGGCGGTTGTGCGGAGAGAAAGTCCAGCTCAGCGGGGTCGACGCCGAGGACACGGGCCAGCTTGGCGATCTCGGCCACGGTGTGGCGGATGCTGCTCACAGTCCGAGCACCTTTCGCACGGCGGGGCGGGCCAGTCGCGGGATCAGGTGCATGCCTGCGCCGAGCGCGTCGTCCATCGCGGCCTTGCGGGCGGCCAGGGCCGACGCGGCGAACGCGTCGAGGCGGGCCAGGTCGGCGCTGTCGAGCGTCGCGAACTCCGCGGGCGGCGGCGCGCCGAGGGTCGCGGTGAGCTGGGCTAGTCGATCCGGCACCGACGTGCTCCTTCGATGATGTTGCGGCAGTGACGATTACACGATAGCGGCGGGTGCGGGAGGGCGCCGGGTCGCGCAGACGGAACGAGAAGGCACACAGGATCGCCGTCGGTGCGGGATACTGAGTCATCGTGCGCGACCCGCCGCACGAGCGTGACATTTTCGCGACCATTTCGTAATGTGTCAGAGACTTGTTCTCGACAGTAGCTGGTGATAGATAACGTGCCTGGTCAACATCGCACCCCGGCGCCGCCTACCGGGCGCACGTCCCTGGCTGTCTGCAGCCTGGCGGCCACCGTGCCCGCCATGATCTGGATGGCATTGCGGCCCGCCGAGTCCCAGGTGCAACAGGTCAGCGCGGTGACGCCGCAGACGCCGTCGGCGATCGAGCTGGACCCGCTGCCCGCGCTCACCCACGACGCGCCCGCCGAACCGACCCTCGCGCCGGTCTCCGCCGACGACGAGACGGCGATGCTCTCGGCACAGAAGCTGAAGCTGTCGTGCTCCACGGAGTGGAAGGGCACCCGTCCGCACGTCGCGCAGGTCTCGCACATGGTGCAGAAGATGTTCGGGCTCTCCGACATCGGCGGCGCGCACGGCCGCTACGACGGCGACCACGGTGCCGGTCTGGCCCTCGACATCATGACCTCCAACCAGGGCCAGGGCGACGCGATCGCCGCGTTCGTGCTGGCCAACAAGGCGCGCTTCGGCGTGACCTACGTGATCTGGCAGCAGCGCTACAACGACGGCAACGGCTGGTCCTACATGGAGGATCGCGGCAGCACGACCGCCAACCACTACGACCACGTGCACGTCTCGTTCGCTGCCTCCGCCGCCACCGACCTGCTCTGCTGACATATTCCGTTCAGGCATATCGCCTCGGGAAACCGGACGCCCTCCTACGGTGAGGTGATCGGCAGTCTTTCGAGGAGGTAAGTGACATGGGACGGTTGACCGGCAAGGTCGCGGTGATCAGTGGTGGCGCGCGCGGAATGGGGGCCGCGCACGCGCGCCGGTTCGTCGCCGAGGGCGCCTCGGTGGTGCTCGGCGACGTGCTCGACGACGAGGGCGCGCTGGTCGCGAAGGAACTGGGCGAGTCCGCGATCTACCACAGGCTGGATGTGCGCGAGCCCGAGCAGTGGGCCGCGACCGTGGCGGCGGCGGTCGAGACCTTCGGCGGGCTGCACGTGCTGGTGAACAACGCGGGGATCGTCAACGGGAACCGGCTGGTGGACTTCGCGCTCGACGAATGGCAGCGGATCATCGACATCAACCTGACTGGCACCTTTCTCGGCATGCAGGCCGCGGTGCCCGCCATGACCGGCGGCGGGTCGATCGTCAACATCTCCTCGGTGGAGGGGATGCGTGGCAGCCCCGGCCTGCACGGCTACACCGCCACGAAATTCGCGGTGCGCGGGCTCACGAAGTCGGCCGCGCTCGAGCTCGCCGCGCAGGGCATCCGGGTGAACTCGGTGCATCCCGGGCTGATCAGCACGCCCATGACCGAGGGGATTCCCGCCGACTTCCTGCAGATCCCGCTGCAGCGCGCGGCCGATCCGGACGAGGTATCGGCGCTGGTGGCCTACCTCGCCTCGGACGAGTCGTCGTATTCGACCGGTGCGGAGTTCGTGATCGACGGTGGGCTCACGGTCGGGGTGCCGCACAAGAGTTTCTGACCGGTGCCGTCTCAGTCGAGGCGGCGGATGTCGCCGCGGACCCGGTAGAAGCCGCCGCGGGCGGATTCGGTGACGGCGTCGACGACGTAGCGGGTGCCGGGCGTGCGGATGTCGCGGGGGAACTGGACGTTCCAGCCGCGTTCGTAGCCGGGGGAGACGACGTGCACGCGCAGCGAGCCGCCGTGTTCGACGCATTCGACGATGATGCCGTCGCCCGCGTCGGTGGTGACCTCGACGGTGCTGGAGGGAGCGACGGCGGAGATCTCGGGCGCCTTGACCGAGACGGTGCTGGGGAGCACGCCCTGGTCGGCGTCGCGGATGGCGGATTCGCTCACGTCGAGGCAGGCCAGGGCGCCGGAAGTGGTGACGAGGTAGAGCTTTTCGTCGTGGTACTGCATGGAGTAGGCCGAGCCGCAGCCGGTGGCCAGTTTCCACAGGCGGGCGCCGGTGGCGTCGAAGCAGTAGACCGAGGAGTGCGAGTCACCGGCGAAGACGTAGCGGCCGTCGGGCGAGGCGGCGCAGGAGAAGACGGCGGCGTCGCACTGGTAGGCGCGGGTGGTGCTGCCCTGCTTGGTGATCTCCTCGACGCGGTTGGCCGCGGTGCCCGCGTAGACGTCGGAGGTCTCCTGCCAGCCGAACAGGACCGAGCCGCGAGTCGGTGCATGCCATTGGGTGACACCGGTTTCCAGGGTGTACTTGGTGACGCCGCCGCTGTGGCCGTGGTAGACGCCGGTGGGGTCGAGGCGGACCATCCAGCCGGCGTTGCCGGTGCTGCGCGCCGACCACAGGGATTCCTCCTCGTGGTCGATGACGGTCAGCCCGCCCGCGGCGTCGGAGGCGGCGAGGATGCCGTCGTGGATGTCGAGCCAGTAGACGTCGGTGGCCGAGACGTCGTAGGCGGCGCGCGGGACCTTGCCGGAGAGGTCGTAGACGCGACCGTCGTCGCAGCCCGCGTAGATCCAGAAGTCGTCGGCCACCAGGCATTTCACGCCGTCGGGCAGCTGGTAGCGGTTGGTCACCTCGCCGCCGGGGGTGAGGGTGAAGACCTCGCCGCTCTCGTTGCCGACCCAGCAGCGCTGATCGTCGACGAAGATGCCGAACGCGGCGGCGCCGGAATCGAAACGCCACAGCACCGGGGCGCTCTTGGCGGTGGAACGCTGGCTGGTGATGACGCGGCGGGTCACCGAGCGACGCTGCCGCGCCCCCATCACCGCGGGCGCGTAGCCCTTGCGAACCTTCTCGCCGATCTTCTTCCGCGCGGCTGCCTTCGCCTTGTCCTCGGTCGCGAACGAGCTGGCCTTGGCCTGGCCCTGCTCGCCGATGCGGCCGTAACGGATGTTCACCTGGGTGCCGGTGACGATCACCTCGTAGAACTTGTGCGAGGAACCGGTGTCGTCGGACAGTTCCAGATAGGTGGTTTCGGCGGTCGTCATGGATCCTCGCTGAGCTCGTGCGTCTTTCGAACGAGCGAAAACTAGCAAGGCCCACCGACAAACGGGTGCCCGCTCACATCCCCGGGACGTCGAGAAGTGGTGGGGGATAGGTGGAGTGGGGGATTTCGGCGCGCCAGGGGCGGTGGATGGTGGGGCCTTCGAGGTGGGCGAGTTCGGGGAGCCAGTGGCGGGTGTAGGAGCCGTCGGGGTCGTAGCGGTCGGCTTGGCGGAGGGGGTTGAGGGTGCGGTTGGGGCGGGTGTCGGTGCCGGTGCCCGCGGCCCACTGCCAGTTGAGCTGGTTGTTGGCCAGGTCGGCGTCGACGAGCCAGTGCAGGAAGTGGGCGGCGCCGATGCGCCAGTCCAGGCGTAGGGATTTGGCGAAGAAGGAGGCGGTGATCAGGCGGGCGCGGCCGGGGAGCCAGCCGTCGGTGACGAGCTGGCGCTGGGCGGCGTCGATGATCGGGTAACCAGTGCGCCCCTGCTTCCAGGCGGTCACCGCGTCGGGGTCGTCGCGGACGGCGAACGGGCCGGGACGGTAGCTGGTCCAGGCGGTGTCGGGGCGGGCCGAGAGCAGCTGGTGGTGGAAGTCGCGCCAGGCGAGCTGGCGGGCGAAGGCATGACCACCGTCGGTGGACAGGTCGGTGCGGTGGACGATCTCGACCGGGGACAGGCAGCCGAAGTGCAGGTGCGGGGACAGGTGTGAGGTGGCGTCGGCGGTGAGGTCGTCGTTGTGCTCGGCGTAGTCCTCGATCGGTCCCGCGAGCCACTTCCGCAGCAGGGCACGGGCGCTGATCTCGCCGCCGGTCGGGCAGTTCGGGGACGCTTCGCCGGAGGACAGGTCGGCCGGGGCAGGTAGGGGGTCGCCGCCGATGTCGGGGACGTGCAGGGCGCGCGGCGCGCGGAAGGGCGTGCGCTGGTGGGCGTCGAGCCAGCGGCGGAAGTAGGGGGTGAACACCGCGTAGTGATCACGGCCGGTCGCGGGCGTGAGGACGGCGGGGTCGGCGGCGGTGACGACCGCGCTGTGGGTGTGCACCGCGCAGCCGGTGTCGGCCAGGCGCTCGCGTAGGGAATCGGTGCGGCGGGTGGCGTAGGCGCTGACGTCCTCGGCGAGATGCACTGCGTCGGCGCCGGTTTCGGTGACCACGCGGGCAACCTCGGCAGCAGGGTCGCCGCGGCGCACGACGAGTCGGCCGCCGATGCCGCGCAGGCGCTCGTCCAGTTCGGCCAGGGCGGCGGCCAGGAAGGCTGCGCGGTTGGGTGGGCAGCGGTCGGGGACGATGTGGTCGTCGATGACGAACAGCGGGACGACGCTGTCGCTGTCGCGGTGCGCGGCGGTGAGGACCGGGTTGTCGGTGAGGCGCAGATCGCGGGTGAACAGGGCGATCGCGGTGCTCATCGCGCGCAGAGCGGGGTGATGTCGGTGCGGCCGCCGGTGGTGGGAGTGGTCAGGTAGACGCAGGTGTTCTGGCCCGCGGCGGTGATGGCGGCGTCGATGTCGTTCCAGGTGGCGGCGTCGACGGCCGGGGTGCGGGACAGGACGAAGCCGGACAGGCGGCTCGGATCGGTGACGACGGCCCAGGAATAGTCCGGGCCCAGCGCGGTGACGATGTAGTTGGGCGCGCCGGTGCGCTGGTCCTGGCCGGGGACGCCCGGGAACGACACGTGCAGCTGGGCATCGGTGGCCGGATCGGTGACCGTCGCGCTGCCGCGGATCTCGTCGACACCGCCGGACCAGGTGCGGCAGCGGTTGTAGACGCCGACGTCACCGGATTCCTCGAGGGTGTAGGTGGCGGTGGTGTCGCCGGCACAGTTCAGGCTGAACGGGGCCGGGACGGCGGCGAGCTGGTGCCAGGCACCCAGATAGCTCGCGAGGTCGAGGGACGGCACGGGGGCCGGGGGTGCGGCGTAGGCGGTCGCGGAGGCCACCGCGGCGGCACCGACGGTGGCACAGGTGGCCAGCGCCACGCGGAACGAAGCAGCGGAACAGGGGAAACGCACTGGTCCTCCTCGGTCGGTGATACTGACATGCTAGCAGTAAACGATGCATAATTGATGCAGTCGGCGAGAGGAGTTCCGTGAGGGCATGGCTATGACACGCGGGCGCGGCGCGATCGGTCAGAATGGAACGATGCTCGCCGGTCCCGCCCCTGCCTCCGATACGGCCGGATACACGGTGCGCGCGGTGGCGGATCGTCTGGGAATCCCGACCGCCACCCTGCGTAGCTGGAATCGCCGCTACGCCATCGGTCCCACGCAGGCACGCCCCGGCAAGCACCGTCTCTACACCGAGGCCGATATCGCCCTGCTGGAACGCATGCTCACTTTGATCCGCGACGGCGCCGGCCCGGCAGGAGCGGCGGCGGCGGTGCGTGGGTCGGCCGTGCCCGCCGGTGACCGCGCGGCCCTGCTGGAGGCCGCTTTCGCTCTCGACTCCTCGGGCACGGTCGAGCGGATCGAGGCGCACGTGCGCGCCTACGGCGTGGTCCGCACCTGGGAGGAACTGTGCAGGCCCGCGTTCGCCGACATCGTGGCGCGCCAGGGCGTGGGCGAGAACTGCATCGATGTCGAGCACCTGCTGTCGTGGTCGATCGCCGCGGTGATGCAGCGGGTACGGACCGCGCCCGTGGTCGCGGGTCACACCATCGTGCTGGCCTGTACCGGCGGTGAAACCCACGCGCTCCCTTTGGAAGTGCTGCGCGCGGCGCTCGCCGAACAGGGCACGGGGGCCCGGATGCTCGGCGCCGATGTGCCGACCGTGGCCCTGGCCGGCGCCATGGCGCGCGCGGCGGGGCCGGTCTCGCTGCTGCTGTGGTCGCAGCGGGAATCGAGCGCGTTGACCTCGGCGGTGCTGGCCGGCGTGGACGCGGGCGCCCAGGTGTTCGTCGGGGGACCCGGCTGGGACTGGGTGACGTTGCCCGCGGAGGTGACACGGATCGGCTCGCTCACCGAGGCGGTCGACGCGTTGTCCTGACATCGACGACAGGAAGCGAGCTGATTGCGATGCGCTGTGTGGTCTTCGGCGCGACCGGCTACATCGGCGGTCGCCTGGTTCCCGCCCTGCTCGAGGCCGGTCATCAGGTCCGGGTGGTGGCCCGCACCCCGGCCAAGACGGCCGACGCTCCCTGGCACGACCGGGTGGAACTGGTGCGCGGTGATGTCACCGAGGAAGAGCAGGTCCGGGCCGCCGTGGCGGATCAGGAGGTCGTCTACTATCTGGTCCACTCGCTGACCCGCGGCGATTTCTCCGGCATCGACCGGAACGCGGCGCGGATCGTCGCGGCGGCGGCCGAGGCGGCCGGAGTCGCGCGGATCGTCTATCTCGGCGGGATCGTCCCGCCCGACGCCACGCTCTCGCGGCACCTCGCCTCGCGCGCCGAGGTCGGCGAGATCTTCCGGCGATCCGGTGTGCCCACCGTCGAACTGCGCGCGGCGGTGATCATCGGGTCGGGGTCGGCGAGCTTCGAGATGCTGCGCTATCTGTCCGAACGGCTGCCCGCGATGATCACTCCGCGCTGGGTGCACAACAGGATTCAGCCGATCGCCGTCCGCGATGTCCTGTATTACCTGGTGCGCGCGGCGGAACTGCCCGCCGAGGTGGACCGGGCGTTCGACATCGGCGGTCCCGACGTCCTGTCCTATCTGGCGATGATGCGCGAGTACGCCGTGGTCGCCGGGCTGAACCGGCGGGTCGTGCTCCCGGTCCCGGTGCTCACGCCGTGGTTGTCGGCGCAGTGGGTCAACCTGGTGACGCCGGTGCCGCGCGCGCTCGCGGTGCCGCTGATCGAGTCGCTGGTCCACGAGGTGGTGTGCGGCGAACACGATATCGCCGCGCACATTCCCGACCCCGACGGTGGCCTCACCGGGTACCGGCGGGCCGTGGAGCTGGCGCTGACCCGCATCCGCAATGCGGAGGTGCCGACCCGCTGGTCCGATGCGAGCACCTACGGCGCGCCCTCGGACCCGCTGCCCACCGACCCCGACTGGTCCGGCGGTTCCCTCTACGAGGACGTCCGGGTCAGCCGGACCGAGGCCGACCCCGAAACCCTGTGGGCGGTCATCGAATCCATCGGCGGCGAGAACGGCTGGTACTCGTTTCCGCTGGCCTGGTCGCTGCGCGGCTGGATCGACCGGGTCAGCGGCGGAGTGGGTCTGCGGCGCGGTCGCAAGCACCCGCACCGCCTGCAGGCCGGCGAGGCCCTGGACTGGTGGCGGGTGGAATACCTCGAGCGTCCGCGCCTGCTCCGGCTGCGCGCCGAGATGCGGGTGCCGGGGCTGGCCTGGCTGGAGCTGGCCGTGGAACCCGAGCCCGCCGGGGGCTCGCGCTATCGGCAGCGGGCGATCTTCCAGCCGCACGGCCTCGCCGGGCATCTCTACTGGAAGTCGATCGCGCCGTTCCACAACGCGGTCTTCGGCGGGATGGTCCGCAATATCGTCCGGACCGCCGAGCAGACCTGATTCCGGGCCGCGTCAGCCGAGTGCGACGCACCCTTGCAGCGTCTGGAAGTCACCGGCGAAAGAGGGGCCGCCGGTGCAGGTCGGCGTACTCACCCCGTCGATGGTGACGGCCGCGCCGGGACCGGCGATGCCGAGCGACAGGCCTGGGCGCACGCCGGTGGCATCGACCACCGATCCCGGGCCCAGCGCCAGCGCGGCGGGGCCCGAAAGGCCCTGTGCCTGTGACGAAGCCGTACCGCCACCGACGGCGATCGCCAGCGCGAGGGCCTGCTGCCCGGCGGCGGAGGAGGCGGAACCCTCGACGCCGAACGCGGCGGCGGCGCTCCCGTCGACGCTCGTCGCGGAGCACTGCGCGGTATCCGACGAATTGTCGGCCGTGGCGGCACCGGGTGCGCGGCACTCCACCGGCGCCGCCCCGGCGGCCGGCGCGAGCGCGATCATGCCCGCGATCGCCAGGGCCGCGCCGATTCCGGCACCTGCCGCTTGCCTGTAGTGACTGTTCATCATGCGCTCCTCGTGCGGGTTCGTCGGGTTCCAGGCGGCCTCGTCTCACGGTCGCGGGATCGGGAAAGGTGTATTCGATTTTAGGAGGGAGGCGAGTGAACGGCAGCAAGCGATGCATAATTGATGCATTGTCGGCGAGTCATCCCGGCTCGCGGGCAGGGGTGAGCCGGTCGGCGTGGCCACCACGCCGCGCCCACCACGCACGCGCCAATGCCGACCCGGCGACCCGGGCGCGGCGGGCGTTACCGACGGTGGCGCGGGTCTCGAAGACGGCGAAATCGCTGTCCTCGATGCGGTCGAGAATCTCCGAGTAGAGAACGGCGGCCGTGGCGACGCACGGTCGCGACACCGGATCCAGCAGCGCGATGCCGGTCTCGGCGAAGCGGTACCAGTCGCGGGCGACGGCGTGCTGAGCGGCCAGCGCGGCGCGGACCTCCGTGTCGACGCGACGGTGCTCGCGACACCACCGCAGCCGGTCGCGATCCACGCCGAAGGCGGCGAGTTCGTCGGCGGGCAGATACACCCGGCCGCGGTCGAGGTCTTCGGCGATATCGCGCAGGAAGTTGGTGAGCTGGAACGCCTTTCCCAGGGCCGCGGCGTAGGGGGCGGCCTCGTCCAGGGGGCCGACCGTGCCGAGAACGGGCAGCACCTGCAGGCCGATGACATCGGCCGACCCGCGCACATAGCGATCCAGCGCGGCGCGGTCGGGATAGTCGGTCACCGTCAGATCCATGCGCATCGAGTAGAGGAACTCGTCGAACAGGACGGTGTCGATGCGGTACCGGGTGACGGTGTCGGCCAGCGCGGCCAGGATCGGGTCGGTTCCCGGTGGGTCGGACAGGCTGACGCGCAGGTCCCGTGTCACCGCCGCCAGCCGTGTCGCGGCGCTCTCGGCCACCTCGGCGGGTTCGTCGACGATGTCGTCGGCCCAGCGGGCGAAGCCGTAGAGGGCGTGGATCGCCGGTCGCTGGGCGGGGGCGAGCAGCCGGGTGGCGAGGAAGAACGTGCGTCCGTGTCGCGCGTTGAGCTCCCGGCAGCGCTGGTAGGCCGCGCGCAGTTGCGCGTCGTGGATGCCCGCGGCGTCGAGTTCTCCGCGGATCATGGCCGGACCTCCTGGGCGATGACCGATCGTCGTGTTCCGGTCAGGGCGCCGGTGACGCGGTCGGCGGCGAGGCGCCCCGAGAGCAGCGCGGTCGGCACACCGACACCGGGGACGGTGCCGCAGCCGGCCAGCACCGCGTTGCTGGTGCCGCGGGGCAGGTTCGAGGGACGGAACGGCCCGGTCTGGGCGAAGGTGTGCGCCAGCGAGAACGGGGTTCCGGCGAGCAGGCCCTGACGTGCCCAGTCGGCGGGGGTGTCCAGGTGCACGAGGTGAGAGTCCGCGACGAAGCTCGGTACCAGCCGGTCCTGCACCCGCGCGGTGAGCTCGGCGCTGTAGGCGGCGGCGTGACGGTCCCAGTCCGGGTCGCCGTGCTGGAGGTTGGGGACGGGCGCGAGGACGGTGAACAGGTCGTGGCCGGGTGGCGCCAGGGTGGGGTCGGTGGCGGTCGGGCGGGTTACCAGCAGTGAGGGGTCCGTCATCCTTTTCCCGGTATGGATCAGTTCGTCGAAGGTCTGTTTCCACGCGGCGCCGAAGACGAGATTGTGGTGGGCGGTCGGCGCGGTGGCGGGGAATCCGACGTGCATGACGACGGCGGACGGCGCGGGCCGCCAGGTCGCCGGACGGCGCGGGGCGCGATCGAGCAACGCGTAGGCGGTCGGCAGCTCGGTCGCCACGACGACCGCGTCACACGGGATTCGCCGTCCGCTCGCGGTGCGCACCGCGGTGATGGTGGAGCCGCGCCGTTCCAGTTCCTCGACTGTCTCGCCGTAGCAGAAGCTCACCCCGGCGTCGGCGGCCGAGGCGGCGAGAGCGTCAGGGAGCGCGCGCATTCCGCCGCGCGGGAAGTAGACCCCGCCGACGGTGTCCATGTAGGAGATCACCGCGTACAGCGCCAGCGCCCGCTGCGGTGCCACACCCGCGTAGAGGGATTGGAAGGTGAACACCCTGCGGAGGCGTTCGTCGGACAGGAACGATCCGACCGCCCGGTCCAGCCGCCGGAATCCACCCAGGGCGATCAGGCGGGCCAGCGCCGGGGTCAGCAGTGAGAGCGGGGAATCGAAGTTCGCGGCGACGAACTTGTCGAACTCGACGCGGTACAGCTCGCTCAGCCACGCTCGCAGCCGCCGATACCCCTCGACCTGCGCGGGGCCGGCGAAAGCCGCGATCGATTCCTCCATCGCCGCGGCGTCGCTGTGGATGTCCAATCCGCTGCCGTCGGCGAAGTGCGCCCGATAGGCCGGGACGACCGGCAGCAGTTCCAGCCGCGCGTCGAGGCTGTCGCCGACCGCGCCGAGCGTCTCGGCGACGATGTCGGGCATGGTCAGGACCGAGGGCCCGGTGTCGAGCCGGTAGCCCGCGACATCGCGTCGTCCGGCACGGCCACCGGGGACGGTCTCCCGTTCGACGACGGTGACCGTGCGGCCACGTCCCGCCAGGTGCAGCGCGGCCGCCAGACCGGCCAGGCCCGCGCCGATCACGACCACGTCATCGGTCTTTCCCGCTATCGCTCGCATCTGTTCCTCACGCTCGGATCATCGGATGAGACGGCGGCTCAGTGCCGTCGGTGGGTGCACAACAGGGCCATCCGGCGCAGCGCGTCGGCGACCGAGGAGTCGAGATCGGCGCTGTCGAGCGACCGATGCGCTTGTTCGACGCGGGCCTGGATCATCTGCTCGGCGTGTTGCCGCGCGCCGCTGTCGGCGATGACCGTCTGCGCCAGCGCGACGCCACGGTCGTCGATGGACTCGGCGGCCCACAGCGCGCGCAGCCGTGCGCGGTCCGACGGCCCGGCGAGCTGATCGGCCAGGGCGATCACGGTGGTGGCCTTGCGTTCCCGGATGTCGTCGCCGAGGGGTTTGCCGGTGGTCGCCGGGTCGCCGAAGACGCCGAGCAGGTCGTCACGCAGCTGGAACGCTTCCCCGATGGCTTCGCCGTACTCACCGAGGAGGGTCATCACCGTGTCGTCGCAGCCCGCCAGCGCGGCCCCCAGCTCGAGGGGGCGGCGCACCGTGTAGTTGCCCGATTTGCGGCGCGCGATGTCGAGCACCGCGTCCACGGTGGGGACGAGGGCCGCGTCGTTGGTCAGATCGGCGAGCTGACCGACCGCCAATTCACTGCGCATCGCGTCGTAGCGGGGCCACGCGCGTTCCAGTGCGGCCGCGCCGACGCCGCTCTCGCGCAGCATGCGCTCGGCCCACACCAGATACAGGTCGGCGAGCAGGATCGCCGCGGACTCGCCGAACCGATCCGAGGAACCCGACAACCCCCGGTCCCGGTGCCAGGCGGCGAGGCGCCGGTGCGTCGACGGCCGTCCCCGCCGCAGCGGTGACTCGTCCATCACGTCGTCTTGGAGCAGGGCGAAGGCGTGCAGGAGTTCGGCACTGGCGGCCGCGCGCAAGGCCGGCTCGGATTCGCCTGTGCCGCCACACAACCAGCCGAGGTAGACGAACACCGACCGCACACCCTTGCCGCCGGAGGCGAAGTCCAGCATCAGCTGCCCGGGCAGGGAGAAGCCCCGCGGGTCGAGTTCGGCCCGGCAGCGGTCGCGGACGAATTCACCGACATGATCACGCACCGACATCTGCGTGCGCGTGAGCCATCGGGTGAATCGGGCGGACCGCTCGTCACCCAGGGGTGAGGTGTAGGGCTGCCGCGCTGTCGCGTGCTCTGCGTTCACGTATCGATTGTGACAGCTTTCGCGACGATTTGCATCGTTTGTGCCTCGTTTGAGCTCAACGGCCGAGCAGATGACGCAGCGTCTGCTCCAGATCCGGAGTCCGGAAGACGTGATCGGCCGTGGACAGGCGGTGCGGGGACACCCGCTGACTCGCTTCGGCCAGCTCCCGCGCCCCCTGACGGCCCAGCAGCAGCGCGGGGCCGAAGGACGGGACCGGGAGCAGCGCGGGGCGGTGCAGCACGTGCGCGAGCGTCGCGGTGTACTCGGCATTGCGCACCGGATCCGGTGCGACCGCGTTGACCGGTCCGGCGAGCGAATCGTCCCAGAGTGCACGGTGATACACGTCGACGAGGTCGTCGAGACCGATCCAGGACTGCCACTGGTCGCCGTCGCCGATCCGGCCACCGAGCCCGGCCGCGAACAAGGGGCGCAGCAGGCGCAGGGTGCCGCCCGCGGGGGACTGGACGATGCCGGTGCGCACCTGCACGACGCGGGTGTCGGCGGCCGCGGCGGCGTCTTCCCAGGCGGTCACCACCTCGGCCAGGAAACCGGCACCGGGGTCGGCGGTCTCGGTGAGGATCTCGTCGCCGCGGTCGTAGCCGTAGTAGCCGATGGCCGAGGCGGACACGAAGGTGGCGACACCGCCGGCCAGCTGGGCGAGGGCGCGGGTGGGGCCGATGCGGCTGTCGGCGACGGCGCGGCGGTGGTCCTCGGTGAACCGGCCCGCGATCGACGCGCCCGCCAGGTGGACGACCGCGTCGACGCCGGTCAGCAGGTCGGGAGCGGGATCGTCGGGGTCCCAGCGACGTTCGTCCGGACCGGTCGGCGCATGCCGCACGAGCCGGATGACCCGGTGCCCGCCGGTGGACAGGAACGCGCACAGTGCCGTGCCCACCATCCCGGACGCGCCGCTGACCGCGATGGTGCGCGCGGTGAATCCGTGCTCGGCCGCGCGCCGGTGGGCGGCCAGGTCGTCGGTGAGCTGGCGATGGCGGTAGTCGAACATCGGGCGCAGCACGCGGGTGGGCAGCGGGGTGTCGACGCGGTCGGCGACGCGGGTGTGCTCGGCGTCGACGGCGGTGAACTCGTGGGTGTGCCGCCAGGGGAGCAGGCGGCCGACCGGCGCCGAGGCGAGTCCGTCGGCGGCGACGGCGTCGGCGAAACGGTGTGGTGGGTCGTAGGCGGCCGGGTCGTGCCGCGCGACCCAGCGCAGACCGCCCGGCAGGCCGAGTACGGCGCTGCCCCGGGCCAGGTCGTCGGACTCGCTCAGCAGCCGGACGGGCTGCCACGGTGGCGCGAGCCGGGTGAAGGCCCCGGGGCGCGCGAACCAGGCGAACACCTCGTCGCGGGGTGCGGAGACAACGATCGAACAGTCGATGCCCATCTCTCGACTGTAGCTCTCCCGGTGATTGGATGAAACGATTGCGCATCGTTTACCTCGGCGATTCGGTGCCCCCGAGATGCCGTGAGCCGAAACATCCCACCATAGTGGACATTTCGGCGATCAGCCCAGGTCACGCGCCTGGCCCGGGAGCCCGGGTTGCAGTAGACGCCGTGGCTCGGTAGAAATTCGATCGTGTGGGCGTGCTGAACACTGCTGTCCGCTGTTCGGCGCGTTTCAGAGGGGGACACAGATGGTCGCAGTCGGCGACTCGTTTGCCGGTCACGTCATCGAACGAGTGCTCGGCCACGGCGGGATGGGCACGGTGTACCTGGCCAAGCATCCCCGGTTGCCGCGCTCGATCGCGCTCAAACTGCTGCACCGTGAACTCTCCGCCGACCCCGACGTGCGGCGCCGCTTCGAACGCGAAGCCGATATCGTTGCCGGACTGGAACATCCGAGCATCGTCGGGATTCTGGATCGCGGCACAGACGACGATCAGCTGTGGATCTCGATGCCGTTCATCCGCGGCACCGACGCGAGCAGATTGCGCGCGGACGAGGTCTCCGCCCAGCGGGCCACCCGGATCATCACCGAGATCGGTGACGCGCTCGACTACGCCCACCGCCACGGCGTCCTGCATCGGGACGTGAAGCCCGCCAATATCCTGCTCACCGCGGCGGGCGACGGCCGCCCCGAACGCGCGGTCCTGACCGACTTCGGCATCGCCCGGGTCGTCGACTCCTCGCGGCTCACCCCGGCGGGCACCGTGTCGGCGACGCTGGCCTACGCGTCTCCGGAACAACTGCTCGGCGACACCGTCGACGAACGCAGCGACCAGTACTCCCTGGCCTGCACGCTGTACTCGCTGCTGGCCGGTTCGCCGCCCTACCGCGCCACCCATCCCGGGCGGGTGATCACCGGGCACATCAGCCAGCCGATGCCGCGCATCACCGAGCAGCGCGCCGACCTGCCCAGGGAACTCGACGAGGTGCTCGCCCGGGCAGCCGCCAAGAACGCCGCCGACCGCTACCCGAACTGCAACGACTTCGCCACGGCGGCCCGCTTCTCGCTCCGCCCGCTACCCCCGGTCACCCCGCAGGCCCCCACCCCGCCCGGCCCCCGCACCTCACCCGCGCTCACGATGCCCGCCCGCGAGCGCGAAGCCGACACGGTGGTGGCCACCACGACCGAACCCCGCGAACCGATCACCGCCCGCGAAATCGCCTACTGGATACTGGCCGTGATCGCCACCGTCGGCATCCTGGGCGCGGCCTGGGCCCTGATCGGCGCGTATCTGTCGGCGTTCCTGTAGAACTGGCCACAGCTGCTTGCAACGCCTCGCGCGCACGGCCTGAAGACGGAGACCTTGTTCATTCTCCCCACGGGTCGAGACACGACCGGTCGGTCTCGTCGGCGCCCTCGTCCGACCACTCCTGCCACTCGATGACGTCTGGTCGCTTCCCCCTGGTGTCGTAGAAGGACCCGACGGCCGACTTCAGGATCTCGAGCGGAACCATCGAATCCGACGGAAAATAGCGGGGATTGCCGAAGTCGAGGTAGCAGACCGGCTGGCCACAGCATCGGTCGCCTTTGCTGTACCGGGCTTCAACCGGACTGGCGTAGTACAGGCTGCCTACGCCCTGCGTCCCGGAGACACCCACGAACAGCGCGGAGGTATTCGGTTCCCTCGGCAGCACATACATGTACTTCAGGCAGATATCTTCCGAGGTCGCCATCTCGTCGACGGCGTCGATCAGTTCGTCCGCGGAAGTGGGAAGAAGCGGCGTGTCGAGGTGCTCGGGTTTGAACCAGACTTCGTACGGGACGCGCATCGATCGCGAACTCCCTGGGTCGAGTGCCTTCCCAGCCTGGATCCGCGTGCAGGTGAGCTCAGACTGGTCGCTCGGCGCGAATCGTCGTAACGCAGAACGTTCGGTGGTTGCCGGGGGCGTCGACCGGGGCGCGGTGCGCCCCGGTCGCGGCGATCAGCCGTAGTGGCAGATGTAGTGCACGGTGTCGACGACCTCGATGTCGAAGGAGCTGTCACCGGGGATCGAGAACGACTCGCCCGCGCGGTAGGTGACGGTCTCGGCCGACCCGGCCAGCGTCACCTTGGCTTCGCCGGCGACCAGCTCCATGACCTCGGGCGCGGCGGTGCCGAAGGTCAGGCTCGACGGCTGGATGACACCGACCGACTTCTTGGTCCCGTCGGCCAGCTCCAGGCTGTAGCTGACACACTTCCCGTCGAAGTAGACATTGGCCTGCTTGGTGACGGAGACATTCTCGAACTTCGACATGGGTCCTTCCACGATGTTAGGGAAGGCTCAGTCTAGCCAGGCAGGTTTGTGCACGCGTACACGGTCGGCTTCGGCGGGGTCGCGCTGTGCCAGGGTCGCGAGGACGCGGGCGGCGAGCTCCGGCACGCTCTTCGTCGCGGCGTTGAAGACGATGGTCAAGTCCGCTTCGAAATATTGATGGACCAGCATGTTCCGCATACCCCGGATCAGCTTCCACGGAATCTCCGGCTGCGCGTCCCGGGTCTCGGGCGCCAGTGACGACGCCGCTTCGCCGATGATCGACAGTTGGCGGATCACCCCGTCTTGGCGCAGATCGTCTTCGCCGAAATCGGCGAAGGTCAGGTTCTGGAGGTAGGAGGCGATGCGGTAGTGAGCGAGCACGATATCGGCGAGGTACAGGTCTTCACGCCGCGACATGCAGGTCCTTCGCTTCCGCCAGAACAGCGTCGCGAATGAACCAATGCAGGTACTTCTTCGGTACGACATCGACTTTTCTGCCCAGCAGTTCCTCCAGCTCTTCCTGGAACCCGAAGAACTCCAGGCCGATGTCGGTGCCCGGCTTCAGCAGGTAGAGCAGGTCGACGTCGCTGTCCGGTCCATCCGAGCCGCGGGCGACCGATCCGAACACCGAGAGCTCGATGACGTCGTACTTCTCGCACAGCGCCCGCAACCTCGGCATCAGGGTGTCGAAATCGATCGCCATCTCGCCTCCTCGAGGGTACGACTGCTTCCGAGTCTAGCGGGCGCCTCAGCTGCCGAAGCGGGCCAGGACGGAGCTGGCTTCCTGGGAGGCGGTGCCTTCCTGGGCCAGGTGGGTCATGGCTTCGGGGATTTCGCGGCCGTGGTGGGTCATGGCCTGGGCGTAGAGGCGGCCGGCGCGGTAGGAGGAGCGGACCAGTGGGCCTGCCATGACGCCGGCGAAGCCGAGGTTCTCGGCGAACTTGGAGTGTTCGACGAACTCCTCGGGCTTGACCCAGCGGTCGACGGGGTGGTGGCGGGGGGAGGGGCGCAGGTACTGGGTGATGGTGAGGATGTCGCAGCCCGCCTCGTGCAGGTCGCGCATGGCCTCGGTGACTTCCTCGGGGGTCTCGCCCATGCCCAGGATGAGGTTGGACTTGGTGACCAGGCCGGCCTCGCGGGCGGCCGTGATGACGGCCAGCGAGCGCTCGTAGCGGAAGGCGGGGCGGATGCGCTTGAAGATGCGCGGCACCGTCTCCAGGTTGTGCGCCAGCACCTCGGGGCGCGCGGCGAAGACCTCGGCGAGCTGATCGGGGTCGGCGTTGAAGTCGGGGATGAGCAGTTCGACGCCGGTGTTCGGATTGAGCCGCTTGATCGCGTTGACCGTCTCGGCGTAGAGCCAGGCGCCGCCGTCGTCGAGGTCGTCGCGGGCCACGCCGGTGATGGTGGAGTAGCGCAGGCCCATGGCCTGGACGCTCTCGGCCACGCGGCGGGGCTCGTCGCGGTCGAGGGCGGCGGGCTTGCCGGTGTCGATCTGGCAGAAGTCGCAGCGCCGCGTGCACTGTTCACCGCCGATGAGGAAGGTGGCCTCGCGGTCTTCCCAGCATTCGAAGATGTTGGGGCATCCGGCTTCCTCGCAGACCGTGTGCAGGCCTTCGCGTTTCACCAGGCCCTTGAGCTCGGTGTATTCGGGGCCCATGGTGGCGCGGGTGCGAATCCACTTGGGTTTGCGCTCGATCGGGGTCTCGGCGTTGCGCGCCTCGATGCGCAGCAGCTTGCGTCCGGCGGGGGCAGAGGCGTCTACGGGGCTCACTGGACCGACTCTACGCTCGGGGCCTGCGCGTTCGCCGGGCCGGTGGTGCGATCAATGTCATGTTCGCGGACGGGAATTTCCCCGTCCAGGGCGGCGATGATGGCGGCCGCGACGAGCGGCTCCACCTCGGCGACGGTGACCTCGCGGCCGAGTTCGCGGGTCAGGGTGGTGACACCGGCGTCGCGGATGCCGCACGGCACGATCGCGTCGAAGCCGTCGAGGGCGGAATTGCAGTTCAGCGAGATGCCGTGCAGGGCGACCCCGCGCTGCACGCGCACCCCGACCGCGGCGACCTTGCGTTCGGGGAGGAGCCCGGTGGCCGGCAGCCACACGCCGGAGCGGCCCTCGACGCGTCCGCAGGTGACGCCGAGACCGGTGATCACCTGGATCAGCGCCTCTTCCAGCCTGCGCACGTACTGCACGACATCGACCGGCTCGGCCAGCCGCACGATCGGATAGCCCACCAGCTGTCCCGGCCCGTGCCAGGTGATCTTGCCGCCCCGGTCGACCTGCACCACCGGCGTGCCGTCGACCGGCAGGTCCGTCTCCTCGGTGCGGCGGCCGGCGGTGTAGACCGAGGGATGCTCGAGCAGCAGCAGCCGGTCGTTGCCGGTGCCCCCGGCCCGCTCCTCGGCGATCTGCCGCTGCAGCTCCCAGGCGGCGTGGTAATCGATGAGTCCCAGGTTCTCGACCACGATCGGGGTCGAATCGAACCGTGCGGACGCGGTGCGGCGCGTGGTGTTCACGGTCCTGACGTTACGCCCAGACGGCGGCGCGAGCGCAGACGGCCGCAGCGAACGTGTCGGTAGGTGGTGGGATGCTGACCCGGACACGCAGAACTCGTGACGACCGACCGGAAGGTGCCCACCGTGACTCGATCCGCCGCCCATTTCGCGCTGCTCTGGCCGGGCGCGACCGTGCACGAGGTGGGCAAGCTGCCGGTTCCGCACGGGCGGGTCACCTTCCGGGACGGCGTGATCGTGCGCGGCGACACGGCGATCGTCGAGGTCGATGTGCCGCCGGGCGTGCACGATCTGCTGCTGATAAACAACGACGAGCGGCAGTGCCACTTCGGTATCGCCCTGTCCGGTCGCGATCCGGACCGCGCGGAATACGTGACCCGTCCCGACGGCCGGTTGGCGCTGATCGGCATGGAGACGCTCACCGTCCTGATCGCCGACGCCCACGCCGTCGACGCGATGATCGCCGACCCCGCCTTCGACTCGCGCGCGCAGTGGGCCTGGCTCGGCGGGAGGTTCGATCGGCGGGAGAGGGCGAAGGTGCTCGAGGAACCCGACGGGGCGCTGACGGTCGGGATCGCCACCGGGGCCGATACCGAGCGCTACGCGGTGATCCTGGGCTACCGCGGCGACGACCTGGTCTGGGTCGGGGCCGAGCTGATCAATCCCTGGCATCCCGAGGACCTGGCCCGCGAGCCGGGACTGTCCGCCTGACGGGATCAGGGTTCCAGGGGGAAGACGCGCTGCATGAGGGTGAGGTCCATCCAGCGGCCGAACTTGTGGCCGACCTCGGGCAGTTCGCCGACGGTGTGGAAGCCGAAGCGTTCGTGCAGGGTGATCGAGCCGGTGTTGCCGGATTCGATGGCGGCGACCATGACGTGGACGCGGCCGGACTCGGCGGCGCGCTCGATCAGGGCGGTGAGCAGGGCGGTGGCGACGCCGCGGCGCTGGAAGCGGCTGTCGACGTAGACGGAGTTCTCGACGGTGAAGCGGTAGCCGGACTTGGGGCGCCAGCGGCCGTAGGAGGCGTAACCGGCGACCTCGCCGTCGATCTCGGCGATCAGGATCGGCATGTCCGCCGCGGCACGGTCGGCGAACCAGGTGAGGCGGTCGTCGAGGTCGACCTCGTCGGTGTCCCAGATCGCGGTCGACTCGGCGATATTGGTGTTGTGGATGACCAGCACGGCGGGCAGGTCGTCCTTGTCGGCCTCGCGAATCAGCATGGCGGACCTCACGATCGGCCGACGGCGGCGGCCAGGGCGGCACCGATGGTCGGGTGCTGGAAGGAATAGCCCGCCTGTTCCAGGGCGGCGGGGATGGCCCGGGGACCGCGCAGCAGCGCCTCGTCGGCGAGCTCGCCCACCAGGGCGCGCAGCGCGAAACCGGGGACGACGATCGGCGTCGGCCGGTGCAGGGCCCGGCCCAGGGCGCGGTTGAACTCCGCGTTGGTGACAGGCGCGGGACCCGCGGCGTTGACCGGGCCGGAGATCTCGGGGTTGGTCAAGGCGAACACGATGGCGCCGACCTCGTCGTCGAGGGAGATCCACGGCGTGTACTGGCGGCCGCTGCCCAGGCGTCCGCCCAGGCCGAGCCAGTAGAGCGGATGCAGCATGCTCAGCATGCCGCCGTTGCGGGCCAGCACCACCGCGCTGCGGATCAGTACTGTCCGGGCGCCCGCGGCCCGGGCCGGTTCGGTGGCGGCTTCCCAGTCGCGGCACAGCGTGGCCAGGAAACCCGTTCCGGCGGGGGCGGTCTCGTCGACGATCGCGTCGCCGGTGCCGCCGCCGTAGTAGTGCGAGCCGCTGGCGTTGACCAGCGTCGGCACTCCGGCGGCGGCCACGGCGACCGCGAGGACATCGGTGGGGGTGATCCGGCTGTCACGCAGCAACTGCTTGTAGCCGCCGTTCCAGCGGCGCCCGCCCAGGCTCGCGCCGCACAGATTCACCACGGCGTCGGCCCCGCGCAACGCCCGCTCGTCGAGCTGGGCGCGCGCGGGATCCCAGGTGAACTCGTCCGGTGCCGCGGCCGCGCGGCGCACCAGCCGGGAGACCTGGTGCCCGTCGCGGCGCAATGCCGCGACGAGCGCCGTCCCGATCAGTCCGGACGAACCGGCGATCACCACCTTCATCGAGTCGGATTCCCCGGTTACAGGCCGAGATCGGCCTCGAACGCCGAGTCTTCGAGCCGGTTCTTGATGGTGGTGAGGAAGCGGCCCGCGTCGGCACCGTCGATGAGCCGGTGATCGTAGGTCAGCGGCAGGTACACCATCGAGCGCACGCCGATGGACTCGCTACCGGCCTCGTCGGTCACCACCACCGGGCGCTTGACGATCGCGCCGGTGCCGAGCATGGCCGCCTGCGGCGGAACCAGGATCGGGGTGTCGAACAGCGCGCCCTCGGAGCCGATGTTGGTGATGGTGAAGGTGCCACCGGACAGCTCGTCCGGCTTCAGGCCGCCGGTGCGGGCGCGGTTCGCGATGTCGGCGATCGCGCGGGCCAGCCCGGCCAGCGACAGGTCGCTGGCGTTGTGGATGACCGGCGAGAGCAGACCCTGCTCGGTGTCGACCGCGATACCCAGGTGCACCGACGCGTGGTAGGTGATCTCCTTGGTGTCCTCGTTGTAGGAGGCGTTCACGTTCGGGTGCACACCGAGGGCCTCGACCACGGCCTTGGCGAAGAACGGCAGGTACGTCAGGTTGACGCCCTCGCGCGACTTGAACGAGGCCTTGGCGAGCTGACGCAGATGCGCGATCTTGGTGACGTCGGCCTCGTGGACCTGGGTCAGCTGCGCGGTGCTCTGCAACGATTCGCGCGTCTTGGTCGCGGTGATCTGCCGGATCCGGCTGGCCTTCTGCGTGGTGCCGACCAGGCCGGCCAGCTTCGGCGCCGCCGATTCCTTGGCCGCGGGCGCGGCCGGTGCGGCGGCCGGAGCCGACGCGGGGGCGGCGGGGGCCTTGTTCGCCTCGGCGGCGGCGAGCACGTCCTGCTTGCGGATGCGGCCGCCGACGCCGGAGCCGGTGATGGTCGACAGGTCGACATTGTTCTCGTCGGCCAGCTTGCGGACCAGCGGGGTCACGTACGGCGTGCTGCCGTTGGACGAGGCCGCGGGAGCCGGTGCGGGCTTGGCCGCGGGTTCCGGCTTCGGCGCGGGAGCCGCAGCGGGCTTGGGCGCCGCCGCGGCGGGCTCGGGCTTCGGGGCCGGGGCGGGTTCCGGCTCGGGCTCCGGCTCCGGCGCGGGGGCCGGTTCCGGGGCGGGTGCCGCGGCGGCGGGCGAACCGCTGCCGATCACACCCAGCTGACCGCCGACGGCGACGATGTCGTCTTCCTGCGCCGAGATCTCGAGCAGCGTGCCCGCGACGGGCGAGGGGATCTCGGTGTCGACCTTGTCGGTGGACACCTCGAGCAGCGGCTCGTCGACGGCGACGTCGTCACCGACGGCCTTGAGCCAGCGGGTCACGGTGCCCTCGGTGACGGATTCGCCCAGTTCGGGCATCTTCACCGGGGTGCCGGAGGCGGCGGCGGGCGCGGCGGCCGGGGCCTGCTCGGCCGCGGGGGCCGGTGCGGCCGGGGCAGCCTGCTCGGGCTCGGGTTCGGGGGCGGGCTCGGGAGCCTCGGCGGGGGTGGCAGCGGGAGCAGGAGCGGACGCGGCGGCCTCGCCGGCCTCGCTGATCACACCGAGCTCACCGCCGACCTCGACGATGTCGTCTTCCTGGGCGACGATCTTCGACAGCACACCGGCGGTGGGCGACGGGATCTCGGTATCGACTTTGTCGGTGGAGACTTCGAGCAGCGGTTCGTCGACCTCGACCGTGTCTCCTTCCTGCTTCAGCCACCTGGTCACCGTTCCCTCGGTGACGCTCTCACCAAGAGCCGGCATCTGGACGGAGAAGGCCATGTCCTCTGTCTCCTCTGACTGTTAGACGGGTAATACAACAGTGCTTCGACCCCGGCAGACACCCGTCGCGGGTCGCGGCGTTCGTCCACCCCGCCGTCACGGTGAGGCGTCCGGGAATCGTCGGTTTCTTGTTCCGGCAACCATCCTTGCACTCGCTCGCCGACGGCGAAGCGCTGGGCGGCGATACGGGCAGAGCTGGCACCATGGAATGTACGGCGGTGAGCAGAATTCCGCCGAGACGGCGGAGGTCGCTACCGATGGGTTTGCTGGATCGTTTCCGCGGCGGGCGCCGCACGAGCAGGAACGTCGCCCGTGGGTACGCCTCGGAACTCGACGCGCTCGCGCAGTGGGCGCGTGCTCGGCGCGGTGTCGAGGCGTTCGTCGAACCGAAAACCACTGTGACCGATGTCACAGCGGTGTTGGTCGCGGCGGACGGGGAATGGACCCGGCGCATCGTCGGCGAGCGCGGCGCACGGCGGCTGGCCGGGGTGCTGCGGATCCCGGTCTACGACGTGAACCGCACCGGGTATCCGCAACGGATGCGCGACTACGACGCCCGCCGCCGCATCGAACAGCGGCGGGCCCGCGAAGAACGCGACGAGTGACTACTCCGCGCCGATCTGCTCGATCACGGTGATCAGCGTGCGCACCGGCACCCCGGTGCCGCCCTTGCCGATGTAACCGAACGGGCCACCGGTGTTGTAGGCCGGACCGGCCACGTCCAGGTGCGCCCACTGCACACCCTCGGGCACGAACTCCTTGAGGAACAGCGCCGCCGAGAGCATGCCGCCCCAGCGGTGCGGGGCGACATTGGCCAGGTCGGCGACCTTGGAGTTGATGTCGGCTCGCAGTTCGGCGGGCATCGGCATGGCCCAGCCGTTCTCGCCGACCGCGCGCGAGGTCGCCGCGACGCGGTCGCGGAACTCCTCGGTACCCAGCACGCCGGGGGTGCGGGTGCCCAGGGCGACCATCTGGGCGCCGGTGAGGGTGGCGACGTCGATCAGGTAGTCGGGCTCGTCCTCGGCGGCGCGCACGATCGCGTCGGCCAGGATGAGCCTGCCCTCGGCGTCGGTGTTGATGACCTCGACGGTGGTGCCGCCGTACTGGGTGAGCACATCGCCGGGGCGCTGGGCGGTGGCCGAGGGCATGTTCTCGGCCATCGGCACCGTCGCGGTGACGGTGACCGGCAGGCCCAGGCGCGCGGCCAGCAGCACGGTCGCGATGACCGCCGCGGCACCGGCCATGTCGGAGGTCATGTTCTCCATGTTGGCGGCGGGCTTGATCGAGATGCCGCCGGTGTCGAACGTGATGCCCTTGCCCACCAGCGCGATCTTCTTCGGGCCGCCCGCGTAGTGGATGCGCACCAGTCGCGGCGGGCGCGCGGAGCCCTGGCCGACACCGATGATGCCGCCGTAACCGCCTGCGGCCAGCGCGGTCTCGTCGAGCACCTCGACCTCGAGCCCGGCCGCCTCGGCGAGCACGCGGGCCCGCTCGGCGAACTCGGCCGGGTACAGCGCACTCGGCGGCGTGTTGACGAAATCGCGGGCGGTGGCGACGGCCTCGGCCACCAGCTGGGCGCGCAGCAGCTCCAGCACGCCGAATTCCGGTTCGGGCACGAGCAGTTCGACGCGCAGCACCGGCTGCTCGTCGGGCTTGGGCGCGCTCTTGGCCGACTTGAACGCGCTGAAGGTGTAGGCGCCCAGGTAGAAACCCTCGGCGGCGGCGCCGAGGTCGATCCCCGACAGCGTGCTGGCGACCAGTTCGGTGCCCGCCAGCGCGCGGCCCGCCACGCCCGCGCTGCGGCGGACCTGTTCGGCGTCGATCTTCTCGGCCGCGCCGAGGCCGACGGCGAGCACGCTGGTGACATTGCCCAGCGCCGCGGGCGCGGGCACCCGGGTGAGTTCCTCGGGCTTGCCCTTGGCCCCGACCGCGCCGAGCGCGTCGAGCAGCTCCGCGCGCACCTCGGCGGTGAGCACGTCGCCGAACAGGTCGGCCGGGACGACGGCGGGCCCGTTCTCCGAGGAGGTCAATCCGATCACCAGTACATCGGTATCCGGAGTGATGGTCTCGATACGTGCCAGTTCCGGTCCGAGTGAACGATCTGCAGCAGCGGTCATCGCCCCAGGTTATTCGGTGACCCGCCCCGGTCGCACACTTCGCCTCCGCGCGACGAAAAATACTGGGATTCACTGGACAATACTGGTAGCTGTGGATACGCTCCGTCGCGTGACGGACTCGGCCGAGGAGCTGGAGGCGCGCATCAGCGGATTGCGGGCCGAGGTGCGCCGGGCGGCCGCGTCCGGTGACCGGGTCGCGGCGCGGCAGTTGCGAGCCCGGTTGCGTCAGGCCGAGACCGACTGGGACGCCGTGGTTCTCGGCTCGATGCCGGAGGAACCGGAACAGGTCGAGGCGCCCGGGGTGCCGGTGCGCGAGCACGTGCACCGCGCGCTGACACTGCTGTCGGTGCCGTCCGCGCCGAAACTTGTGCTGGCCACCCACGACGCGTTCTTCTCCGGGGAGCTGCTGCCCGCGCGGCTCACCAGCCTGCGCCGCGACGAGGAACGCTCCTTCCGTTCGGCGCCGTACGCGCGGCCGTACTACCTGTGCGCCGCGCTCACCACCGATCTGCTGGCGCCCGCGCGCGGGCTGATGGCGGTGAGCTCCTGGCCGCTGGAACGGCGGATGGTCGGACCACTGAGTCCCCGGGTGGCCCTGCTGGTCTCGGCGATCCGGCTGGCCGAGCACCTCGCGGCGCAGCCTGCCGCGGAATCGGCGGGCAGGCGCGTACTGTGGCGGCTCGCCGTCTCGATCCCGGGCGTGCGCGGCGCGCCGGACGCGCTCGACCCGGCGACGGTGATCGCGGCGGCCCGACGGGAGCTGGCGGTGCACGAGGACGAGGACGCGCGGCAGCGGCGAACCGCCGCGCACCGGGCGGCCGATCAGCTCGCTGATCCGGCCGCACAACTATTCGGTGTTCGGCTCGGGGTAGCCGATCGGCGACGGATCGAGGTGAAATGAGCACTCTCGCAGCACAGTTGGATCAGTTGCGCGGCGCGGCGCCCGCGACCAGGCACAATGCCCGCACCATCGCCGCCTTGACGGCCAATCCGGGATGCGCGCGCCGCGCCCTGCTCGACGCGGCCGCGGTGGACAAGACCGCGATCGCCCAGTCCCTGGGGTTCCCACCGCAATTCGGTCAGTCGCAGTTCGCGATCACCCGCGGCAACGCCTTCGAGTCGATGGTCAAGGCCAACGGCTGCGCCGAACTGCTGGCGCTGCTGCGCGACAAGCTCGGCCTCACGGTGCCCGAGGTCGCCTACCACGACCTGAACTCGGTCGGCGAGAACACCGGCAACGCCGTGCGCTATCAGCGCACCAAGCAGTTGCTGAAGAGCACGATCGAGGCCGGGGACGGCACCCTGTTCGACCACCCGATGCTGCGTCTCGACATCGCTGGTGCCACCGCCTATCTCGAACCCGACGTGGTGGCGGTGCAGCTCGACGGCAAGTTCCACGTGGTCGAGATCAAGGCGTTCCCGGTGATCGACGGGCAGGCCGATCCGGCGCAGGTCGCCGCGGCCGCGCGGCAGTCGGCGGTGTACGTGATCGCGCTGCGCGAGCTGATGAGCGCGATCGGGGAGTCACCGGAGCTGGTGTCGCACAATGTGATCCTGGTGTGCGCCAAGGACTTCAGCAACCGGCCGACGGCCGAGCTGGTCGACCTGCGCAAGCAGCTGGCCGTGGTGGGCCGCCAGCTCGCCCGGCTCACCGCGATCCCCGAGCTGCTCGAGCTGTTGCCGCCGGAGGCCACCTTCGCGCCCGGCGACGGCCTGGAAAAAACCGTCGCGGCGATTCCCGCGCGCTACGCGCCCGAGTGCATGTCCAGCTGCGAACTGGCCTTCGCCTGCCGCGACGAGGCGCGCGCCTGCGGTTCGCTGGACGCGCTGGGGCGCGGGGTGTGCGACGAGGTGGGCGGCATCGACAATCTGCACACCGTGCTCGGCCTGGCCGACGGCACCCTGGAACCGGGGCCCGAACACGCCGACATCACCGCCCTGCTGCGCACCGCGCACCGGTTGCGGCTGGAGATCGCCGGATGAGCGTGCTGTCGGCGCTGGCCAAGGCCGAGGCCGTGCGCTCGGGCCGCGCGCAACCGACCGCCGCGGTGCGGCACGTGCACCTGGCCGAGCGGCCGCTGGTGGCCGTTCCGCTGCGGCTGGCCGGGGAGGCCGCCGCGCCGCTGGCGATCATGATCGGCACCGCGCCCGGCGACCAGAACGTGCTCATCGTGCCGCAGCCCCGCGACCGGGTGCTGCGCCTGCGCTTCATCGAGCAGCTCGCCGACGTGGTGCTGCCATATCTGGCCTCGTTCCTCACCGATGTCGAGGAGCTGACCAGCAAGGCGGGGGAGACCTACACCCGCGCGCTGGACGCACCGCAGCTGTGGACGCCCAATCCCGGCGGCCAGAACTTCCTGAAACTGCTGGGCCGGTCGGTGCGTTTCCACCGCACCGACGGCGACAACCCGGTCCCGCCCGCCGTGCCGCTGCTGGGCCGCTGGCTCACCTGGTTCGGTGACCGCGCCGAGCATCCCGGCTCGGCGGTGCTGCCCGCGCTGACCTCGGTGCTCGCCGCGCACTGGGCCTCGGGCCAATCCGCGCTCGAGGACGGCAATCTCGCCGCGCTGCTGGGCTGGATCGACCCGCCGCGCGGGCTCACCGGTGCCGAAGCGGCCGCCCTGGCCGAGGACCCCCTGCGCTCGCCGCCCGCCGGTCCGGCCACCGATCCCGGCTTCGACAACGAGGAGTTGGCCCCGCTGATCGCCGCCTACAACGCCGCACCCGACGACACCGCCCGCTCGGTGGCGGCCGAACGGCTGGAACGGTCGCTGCGCGGTCAGCTCGAACCCACCTGGCGGCTCATGTGGCGCGGGATCGAGCTGTTGCGCGCCCTGCCCGAGGGGGCCAGCGTGGACACGCGCTGGACCGACGACCGCGGCGCCTTCTCCTATTTCGCCGCCGAACTGGCCGAGGGCACACCGCAGTCGCGGCGCGACCCGGCGGTGCGGGCGGTCCGCAAACTGCTGCAACGCGAACGCGCGCTCGAGGCCCTGCAGGCCCAGTGCGCCTTCGACGACCCGCTGCTCATGCTCGAACACCGCGTCTCCGGCGCCGCCTTCCGCGGCACCGTGGTGCACAGCGAACCCGAACGGCTCGACCGCTCCGGCGCGCGTCCGAAACTGCGCCCGTACATCCACATCCGCACGTCCGACCCGTTCGCGGCGGTGCTCGGCGAGGAGCTGACCTGTGTGGAGCGGCCGAAGCAGTCCGGGGTGGTCGTCGAGATCGACGGCGACACGCTGGTGCTCGAACTCTCCGGCGGCATGGGCCGCAAGCTCGTCCCCGAGCCGGGCAGTGTGCCCGACACCGAGGACGAACTCGGCTTCGCGCGGTTCACGCCGACGCCGTTCACCGGCCAGCTGAATCTGCCCGCGCGCGAGGACACCCCGTGGACCCACGGCGGACCGCCGCCGGAATACGCGCCCGACGCCACCGACGACGGGGAGGACCCGCTGTGACCAGCCCGGATCAGGCCGTGGCCGACATCCTCACCGATCTGCGCGACCCGAGCCATCGCGCGCTGGTGGTGGACTCCCCGCCCGGGGCGGGCAAGTCCACGCTGGTGGTGCGCGCGGCCCGGCAGCTCGCCGAGGACGACGAGCAGCGGATGATCGTGGCACAGACCAACGAACAGGTCGACGACCTCATCGACCGGCTCGCCGGCGCCGACCCGGCCCTGCGCATCGGCCGGTTGTCGAGCGCGGCCTATGTCGTGAGCGACCGGGTGGACCAGCACGGCAATGTCCGCGTCGCCACCAAACCCGGCGACCTCGCCGACCGCGTCATCGTGATCGGTACGGCGGCCAAGTGGGCCACCGTCACCGAGGGCAGCTGGTCGCACGCCATCATCGACGAGGCGTATCAGATGCGTTCGGACATGCTGCTGCGCATCGCGAATCGTTTCGATCGCGGGCTGTTCGTGGGCGATCCCGGCCAGCTCGACCCGTTCGCCACCGTCGAGACCGCGCGCTGGGCGGGCCTGACCTGGGACCCGACCATGAGCGCGGTGAGCGTGATGCTGGCAAACAACGACAACATCCCCACCCACCGGCTGCCGGTCTCCTGGCGCCTGCCCGCCACCGCCGCCCCGGTGGTGTCGAAGGCGTTCTACCCGTTCACCGAATTCGAGTCCGGCACCGGATTGGGCGACCGCCGCATGGAATTCGGCACGCGCGGCCTCGGCGGCCCGATCGACGCGGTGCTCGAGGAGGCGGCGGCCACCGGCTGGGGCTGGTACGAACTCCCGGCCCGGCACACTCTGCGCACCGACCGCGAGGCGGTGCAGGCCATCGCCGACATCGCCGCCCGGCTGATCGAACGCGGCGCCACCGCGCATTCCGAGGCGGGCAGCAGGCCGGTCACCGTCGACCGGGTGGCCGTGGGCACCGCGCATCGCGACCAGGCCGACGCCGTGCGCGCGGCCCTGCGTGGCACCGCGGCCGAGCCGGTCACCGTCGACACCGCCAACCGGCTGCAGGGCCGCGAGTACGACGTCACCCTCGTGCTGCACCCACTGTCCGGACGGCGCGACGCGAGCGCCTTCCACCTGGAGGCCGGGCGGTTGTGCGTGCTGGCGTCCCGGCACCGGCACGCGTGCATCGTGGTGGGGCGCGCGGGAATTCCCGAACTGCTCGACGCGCACCCGTCGGCCGAACCGGTGCATCTCGGTGTGCCGGTGAAGTTCCCGGACGGGTGGGAGGCCAATCAGGCGGTGCTGAGTCATCTGGCGCAGCACCGGGTGCGCGCGGGGACGCACTGAGCGGCGGTCAGTAGCGCGGCTGGTCGAGCCAGCGCTCGGTGCCCTTGGAGCGGGCGGCCAGGATGGTGCAGGCGGGCAGGATCGCGACGCAGAGCCCGGCGATGATCCAGCTGGAGTCCCCGTCGACCAGGCTCATGCCCGCCATGACGAAGGCGAACAACAGGACGAGGGTCGCACCGAGCAGTGCGAAGATCCGGCCCGCTCTGCGGCGCATGAACAGCGCGACTGAACCCACGAAGGACATGATCGCGGGTGGCACCAGCAGGACCACCGCGCCGATCGTGAACCACAGATCCTCGGTGTAGGTCATCGCAGTGTCGCTGCGGTAGCCGGTGTCGCTCGGTTGCATGGTCATCAGATGCCCCACCATCGCGAGGCCGACGTAGCCGCTGGCCACGGCGATCACGAGGGAGAGTACGGCGGCCGTCTTGGCATCGCCGCCAGGCACTTTCGGGACCGGTGCGTAGCCGGGTCGGGCGGGGTACCCGGGTGGCGCGGCGTACCCCGCGACCGGGCCCAGCGCATGACCACCGCCAGGAGCGTGCTGCGCGTAGCCCTGCGGCAGCACCTGGCCGGGCTGCTGGGCGTAGCCCGGCGGCATCATGTGTCCGACGGGCGGTGTGAGGCCCGGCTGCTGCGCGTAGCCGTGTGGCAGCGCGTGCCCGTCGGCGGAGATGTGTCCGGCCGGTGCCGCGTAGCCCGCGGCCGGTGTCCGGCCTGGTGTCGATGCGGGGAAAGTGTTGTGCAGCAGTGCTTCCCGGGCGGCGGTGACGAACTCGCGGCAGTCGGCGAAGCGGTCTTCACGGCGTTTGGCCATCGCCCGCGCGAGCACCACGTCCAGTGCCGCGGGCAGGCCGGGGCGCACTCCGCTCAGCGGCGGCACCGGCTGGGAGAGGTGACCGGCGATCACCTGGGCCGGATTGGTGGCCGGGAACGGGGGCTGCCCGGCCAGCAGCATGTACAGGGTGCAGGCCAGCGAGTACTGGTCACCGCGCGCGTCGACCACCTCGCCGGAGAGCTGTTCGGGGGAGGCGTAGGCCAGGGTGGCGGTGAAGGTGCCGGTGGCGGTGAGCTTGGTGTCGGCCTCGACCAGGCGGGCGATCCCGAAATCGGTGAGCAGGGCCCGTGATTCGGCGCCCTCGGCGGCGGTGATGAGGATGTTGGCCGGTTTCACGTCGCGGTGCAGGACCCCGTGCCGGTGCGCGTAGTCCAGCGCCTCGGCGGTCTCGGACACGTAGCGCAGCACCTGTTCGGGTGGGGTTCGCGGGTCGAGCCGGGTCGCGTCGGCGCCCTCGACGAAGCGCATGGAGATCCACAGGTGCCCGTCGTGGGTGCCGCGGTCGTAGACGCCGACGATGCCCGGATGGTCCAGGCCCGCGACGATATCGGCCTCCTGCTCGAAGCGGCGGCGCAGTTCCGCGTCGTCGGAGACCGCCCGGTTGAGCAGTTTCAGCGCGACGGTGCGCGGTAGTCGCGGATGTCGGGCCCGGTAGACCGTGCCCATCCCACCCTGCCCGAGGGTGCCCTCGATGCGATAGCCGGCGAAGGTGTCCTCCACTGCGGTCACCGGGCTCCCCTCCCTGTTTCCGTGCACGTGACTCCGGCAGCCTAGCCGGTCATCCCGTCAGCCGAGCCGGGCCGCCAGCCGGTGGGCGTTCATGTAGCCGATCGCCTCGATGGTGACCATCGGGTTCACACCCGGTGCGGTGGGGAAGCTGGAACCGTCGGCCACCACGATGTTGGGCACCTCCCAGGTGGCGCCGTCGGGGTCGGTGGCCGACAGCGCCGCGCTGCCGCCCATCCGCGCCGACCCCATGATGTGCAGGGCGCCCATCGCGCAGCGGCCCGGCCCGTATCCGGCCCGTTCGCACGCGGCGCCGAACTCCGCGAGCGAACCGCGCACCCCGGGTTGGAACGAGACGCCCGCCTGGTGGCCCGAGGAGATCCGGCGCGCGCCCGCGGCTTCCAGGATCGAGGCCGCGCCGACGATTCCGGTGTGCAGGTGGGCGGCGTCGTAGCGCGAGAGGCGGTATCTCACCACCGGTTCGCCGTCGCGGCCGACGGTGACGCTGCCGGAATCGCGATCACGGGTGATCACCCCGATGGAATCGGTGCGCGCGAAGTCCAGCAGGGCCGCGCGATGCCGCTCGGCGCCGCGCCAGTTCATGAAGCCGGTGGCCAGGCCGGGATGCATCGGACCGGTCTCGTAGATGACGCCGTACCCGTGGCCGTCGAGGTCGGCGTGCTGCCTGCTGATCCGCCCCTGTAGCGCCCCCTCCCACGGCCGGATCTCCTCCTCGAACACACCGAACACCGCCGCCGCCGGATGCAAACGCAGATGCCGTCCGATGTTCTCGTTGCGCAGCCCGGAGCGGCGCAGCAGCGCCGGGGTCTGGATCGCACCCGCGGCGACGACCACCGCGCGGGCCCGCACGGTGATCTCGACACCCGCGCCGGTGCGCGCGGTCACCGCGTCGGCCTTGCCCGCGGTGACGCTGATCGCGCGGACCTCGGCGTCGACCACCAGCCGGGCGCCGTGTGCCGCCGCGTCGGCCAGCCAGGTCTTGACCGTCGACTGCTTGGCACCCACCCGGCAGCCGTAACCACAACGGCCGCACTCGATCCCGGCATCGCAGGCGTCGCCGACATTGCGCGGCAGGGTGCCGACATCCCAGCCCAGTGCCCGGGCGCCGCGTTCGAGCACCCCGTCACGCGCCGAGAGCGGCGACTTGCGCTTGGTGACACCGAGACGCCGCCGCACCGCGGTGAGCGCGTCACCGAACTCGTCGGTGGCGAACTGCGGGACGCCCGAGTCGGCCCATTCGGCGCGCACCCGGTCCGGGGTCGGCAGCGAGGTGGTCCAGTTGACGACGGTGCCCCCGCCCAGACAGCTGCCCGCCACCAGCGTGAGCTGACCTTCCGCCGTCGCGGGCGGACCGGGCGCGTAGAGACTGGTCAGGGCGGCGAGTTCGCCGTCACCGAAGTCGCGGTCGTCGTAGTAGCCGCCGCGTTCCAGGACCACCACGTCCAGACCCGCCTCGGCCAGCACCGCCGCCGCGGCACCACCTCCGGCGCCGGACCCGACCACGACGACATCGCAGTCCAGGGTGGTCGGCGCGGTGAACCGCCGCGGGCTGAGCGCGGGAGCGGCGGCGTTCGGCAGCCGGCCCGGCGGCGGCGGATAGCCGATCTGCTTCCAGAGCGGATTCTCGCCGGTCGGACCCGGGGTGATGTTGTAGGCCAGCAGCGCGGCCTGCTCGAGCGCCTGGAAGATCGCGCGCGCCGGGGCCAGCCGGGAATCGCCGAGGCGCAGCAGGGCAGCCTCGCGCCGCTCCTGCGACAGCGAGGAGAACCGGCGCGGCCCGCTGCCGGTGAGCAGGCCGGTGAGCGGGGAGTCCCACAGGCTCAGCAGCAGGGCGAGCTGCTTGCGGTCGGCTTCGCGGGGGTTGCGGCGCAGGATCTCGACGATGGTGTCGACGACGCCGAGCTCGGTCGCGGCGGGGAGCCCGAGGCCGTCACCGGGGAGGAACGTGTCGCAGATCGTGCCCAGTGCGGCTCGTTGTCCGGCTGTCAGCTCCATGCGGAAACCACCCTTCCACTGCTGGGTGATTTGTATCACGGCGGTTCGGGTCCCGCTGGGAGTCAACGGTTTCGGGGCCGGAGCACGCCCGGCCCCGAAACCGCGCGCTCAATCCACGGTCGCCGGGATGAAATCCTCGGTGCCCGCGGTGAACTGCAGGGTCTTGCGGGTCGACACGGTGAGGTCGATGTCGGCCGAGGAGATCGACCGGACCGCCACCTCGCTGGCGTAGGCGGTGACCTGGTAGCGGCCGGGTTGCAGGGCGCGGAAGCTGACCTGCCCGTCGGACCCGGTGGTCAGCCGCCGGTGGATGGTGTCGCCGCAGGAGTCGAAGCCGGTGAGCACCACCTTGCCGCCGGGGACCGGACGCCGGGAGTCCGAGGTGATCAGCACCGCGTCGATCTGGCCGACGGCGGTCGGGCTGGGTGCGCGGGCCTGGAGGTCGTCCTGGCGGGGCTGACCGGGTTGCGCGCAGGCCGATTTCTGCGCGACCGAGTCGTCGTGGCCGGGGTGCGCGTGCGCGACCCCCGTCCCGATCGATACTGCCGCCAGTAGGCCGATCGCCGAACTCCGGGTGATGCCGAACCGTGGCATGGCGCCGTTTTCCTCCTTTTCCTCGGTGACACCGGGTACGCGTGGACACGCGCGAGGTAACGCTCGGGCGGCAACCTTACTGCCGGGAATTTTCCGGGGGTCGTCGGGAGTTCTCCAGGAGACGGTTGTGGCCGAAGTCCGCCGACCGCGCCGCTCTCACCGAGGAGGAGACGTGACCGAAACCCGTATGGCGATTCTGGCCGGTGGTTGTTTCTGGGGAATGCAGGAGCTGATCCGCAGGCAACCGGGCGTGCTCACGACCCGGGTCGGCTATACCGGTGGACGCAATGATCACCCCACCTACCGCAATCATCCCGGGCACGCGGAAGCGGTCGAGATCGTCTACGACCCGGCCGTCACCGATTACCGGGCGCTGCTCGAGTTCCTCTTCCAGATCCACGACCCCACCACCCGGGACCGGCAGGGCAACGACATCGGTTCGAGTTATCGATCGGCCATCTTCTATCTCGACGAGGACCAGCGCCGGATCGCCCTGGACACCATCGCCGATGTCGACGCGTCCGGGCTGTGGCCGGGCAAGGTCGTCACCGAGGTGACCCCGGCCAGCACCTTCTGGGACGCCGAGCCCGAACACCAGGACTACCTGCGGCGCTACCCCGACGGATACACCTGCCACTTCCCGCGCCCGGGCTGGAAACTGCCCAAGCGGGAAAACGCCGGGAACTGACTCGCCGCGCCCACTCGTATCCATATGCCATGATCGGCGGTGTCTGCTCATAAATAGGCGGCCGCGGCCGTCCAGTCGATGAGGGGTGCGATTCGAATGACGTATGGCCAGCAGCAACCCGGCTATCCACCGGCCGGGCCGAAACTCGGCGTCGGCGACGCGATCGGATACGGGTGGAACAAATTCAAGGACAACGCGGTGGTGTGGGTGGCCATCGTGCTGGTCGCCGTCTTGATCCAGGTGGCGCTGAATTTCGTGTTCGGCGTCGGCAACACCGATACCGACAGTGACGGCGCCGTCGTCATCGGGTTCGGGATCTGGCAGCTGATCGGCACCGTCGTGACCACGATCGTCGGCTACCTGATCTCGGCGGCGCTGGTGCGCGGAGCCCTGCACGAAACCGACGGGCGTAAACCGGCATTCGGTGATTTCTTCCAGTTCAGCAAAGTCGGTGTGATCATTCTGGCCGGTCTGCTGGTTGGTCTGGCGACCGGTATCGGTCTGCTGCTGTGCATTCTGCCGGGTATCGTCGTCGCCTTCTTCACCTGGTGGACCATGCAATTCGTGATCGACCGGGATCAGGACGCGGTCACCGCGATCAAATCCAGTTTCTCGGCGATCTCGGGCAATGCGGGCCCGCTGCTGTTGCTGGCGCTGGCCCTGTTCGGCATCAATGTGCTGGGCGCGATCCCGTGTGGTCTCGGCCTGCTGGTGACGATCCCGCTGACGATCATCGCCTCGACCTACGCCTACCGCGTGGTCACCGGTGGACCGGTGGCGGCCACGCCGGAGCCGGGGTATCCGCAGCAGTACGGCGGTCCCGAGGGCGGATTCGGTGGTCAGCCGGGGTACCCCGGCGCCGCGGGCGGTCCCGGATACGGTGCGCCGGGCTACGGCGGCCCGGCCGAGGGCGGCCAGGGATACGGCGGCCCCGGGTACGGTGCGCCGGGCGGTGGCCAAGGCTACGGTGGGCCCGGCGGTGGCGGCCAGGGTTACGGCGGGCCGGAGTCGGGTCCGGATCTGGGCAAGCCGGGTGACCCGGGGCAGGGTGGTCCCGAGAACCGCTGACGGACAACGGAGAAGGGGCGTGCGATTGCTCGCACGCCCCTTCTTCATGCCCTACTCGCAGCCGTATCCGTCGCCGTCACGGTCCAGGCCGTACTCGTCGGGGCCGATGACCCGGACCGGGCCGGTGTAGACGGGGCCGTTGCCGCTGCCGCCCTCGCAGTCGACATCGCTGACGATCGGCAGGCAGGGGGTGTACGAGCTGTGGCAGTTCGAGGGCTGCGCGGTGGCCACGGCCGGGGCCGCGATCGCGAAGGCGAAGGCCGCGGCGGCGGCAGCGGCGAGGGTGACAGCGAGTTTCATGGTGCTCCGTTCAGTTGTACAGCGGGGCACAGTGTTTCACGGTTGGTCGATTTGCCGGAAATCTGCGGATCGGTACCTGTCGGTAAACTGGGTGGTTCGTTGTCACGGGGGAGGAATCATGCGGGAGAGATGGTGTCGGTGGTCGTGGCGGAGGCGCGTGGCGGTGGTGCTCTGCATCGTGCTCGCGGTCGTGTTCGCGCCGGTCGTGGGCGTATTGTGCGCGCTGCTCGCGCACAATATCGGTGAGCAGTCCGAGCAGGCGCGCACCCGGGGGCGCGACGCGGTCTGGCTCGGGCACGCGTGGGTGGACGGCCGCAAATCCGAGGCCGATGTCGCCGCGCTGGCGAAGTTGCTGGCGGGCACCGGCATCCGGGATCTGTATGTCCACACCGGGCCGCTGGAACACGACGGGAGCCTGCGCGACGAGCTGGCGCCGCGGGCCCGGTGGTTCGTCGAGGCCGTGCACGCGACACTGCCCGGCATCCGGGTGCAGTCCTGGCTCGGTGATGTCGTGCAGCCCGAATTCGACGGGTTGGATGTGGAATCGGCGGCCTCGCGCGAGCGCGTCGTCGCCTCGGCCCGCCGTGTGCTGGAGTACGGCTTCGACGGTGTGCATTACGACCTCGAACCGGTGCGTTCCGGCTCTCCGGGTTTCCTCGCCCTGCTCGACGCGACCCGAGCGGTGACCGCGGCGGCCGGGGTCCCGCTGTCGGTGTCGGCGCCGGTGATCGATCCGCTGCCGGGTCTGCATTCGGTCGGTCTGGCCGTGGCCGACCACGGAAAGTGGTGGAGCCAGGCTTATTTCGCCGACGTGACCCGTCGTGTCGACCAGGTGGCGGTGATGTCCTATGACACGGCCATGCCCACGCGAGCGCTCTACAGCGGGTATGTCGCCCAGCAGACCGCGCTGGCCGCCGAGGTGACACCCGCCGAGGTCGATCTGCTGATGGGTGCCCCGGCGTTCTGGGCCGACGACCCCGGTCATCACGGTGCGGCCGAGACGGTGGCCGCGGCGGTGCGGGGTATCCGGCTGGGTCTGACCCGCGCGGAGGTCGGCCGCGGTGCGTTCGGTGTCGCGCTGTATGTGGATTTCGCCGCCACGGAACAGGATTGGGCGGATTATCGGCACGACTGGTGCGGGTTGCCGAGCTGACGGGTCCGCTGGGTTCAGGCGGCGGTGCGGGTGAGCCAGGGGTGGGCCGGGTGCGCGGTGGTGAGCCAGGATGTCAGGCGGGCGCGGTGGGGGTCGGGGAGCAGGGGGAGGATGCGGTCGAAGTCGGCGTCGTCCTTGGGGCGCGCGGCTTTCGCCTTGAAGAGCAGGACGACCTCGGGGATCACGTACGGGATGCCGGTCGGAGTGGTGTGCACGAGGTCGGTGTAGGGCAGCGTGATGGCGGGATGGCGGCGGCAGATCCAGGTGCCGCCGTCGTGGGGTTCACGGAAGACATCGAGGTGATAGGTGCCGGTGTAGGGGTCGCGCAGCCAGGTCTGGTGCAGGTCGGGGTGGTCGGCGGCCCTGGCGTAGGGCCAGACGCGGCCGTCACCGACGACATCCCACTCGTACTCGGGAAAGGCCGCGGCGACCTGCGGGAACTCCGCGCGGGGAACCGTGATCTCGATATCGGCGTGCGCCCGCGAGATCGACCCGGCGAACAGATCCAGCGCCCAGCCGCCCGCCACCGCCCACGGCGCGGTACAGCCGCTCAGCCGCGCGGCCACCACGCTGGGCGTCCACGCGTCCCACCGCTGGTCGGCCTCGGCCGCGCTGATCGAACGTCCACCGTCGGGAGCCCTCATCCGTCCATGATGTGCCCGGAGCACGGGCCGATCGGTGTGGTTGTGATCAATGGTGACGCAGGTGAGACGGGTTCGTGAGGTATACCGGGCGGCTCAGGGGTTGGGGGCCGTCGGCGCCGGGAGCGCGTCGCCGGTGGGCAGGCCGAGGGCGGTGGTGGTGTCCAGGCCGTGCAGCTGGGCGCTCGTGAGGTCGGTACCGCTGAGGACGGTGCCCGTGAGGTCGGCGCCGGTGAGATCGGCACCGGACAACCGCGCGGTGTCGAGCCGGGTGCGGCGCAGGATGGCCCCGCGCAGATCGACCTCGCGCAGATCGGCGCCGGTCAGGGTGGCCTCGGACAGGTCGGCCTCGCGCAGGTCGGCGCCGCGCAGGTCGGCGGCGGACAGATCCGTCCGCGCCAGACGGGCACCGCGCAGCCGCACACCGCGCAGGTCCGCGCCGGGCAGCCGGGCACCGGTGAGATCGAGTTCGACGGGGGCACCCCGGCCGAGGAGCTGACTGCGCAGCACCGTCACCGCGTCGACGAGATCACCGGGGCCACTCGCGAATTCGCCACCGGCCGTGCGGCGCTGGAGCAGCCGCGCCAGCAGCCGCAGCCCACGTTCCCGCTCCCGCGGCGCGTCCTCCATGAGCCGCTGCAAGGCGAAGACCCCGCCGGAACGGGTCACCGGATCCTCGGCGGCCAGATGCCCCACCACCGCACTGAACCGGTCGACATCCTGTTTCGCCCGATCCAGCAGGAACTTGCGCGCCGTATAGCCCAACCCGGCCAGCGCCACGAGCGTCCCGAGCAGCGTGGCGAACTGATTGCGCTGCGCCGCCGCCGCGTCCAGCCGCTCCTTGGCCGCCAGCTCGTGCAACCCCTCCGGCGCGAGCACCAGCGGCAGCCGGTAGACCGCCAGGATCAGCAGAACCACCGCCGCGGCGATACCGAGGGCGGTGAGGATCGGGCGTACTCTCATCGAACTGTCCAGACTCCTCGGCACGGTGCCGGGTCGTTGTCCGCACTGTACTATGCGGAGTCGTCGATGGGGGTTGGGTGATGCTGTCGAGTTACGTACTGCCGGAACGTGTTCGACCGTTCGTGAATCACGAGCGGCTGATGGCCGAGGTCACCGAGCGGGTACTCGGGAGCGGGCCGGGCAACCGCACCGTCGTGCTGAGCGGGGAGCCGGGGATCGGCAAGACCGCCTTCGGTATCGAGCTGGTACACCGGCTGCGGCCGTACTACGCCGACGGCGAGCTGTATCTGCCCTTCGGCGGCACCGAGCAACCGGACCACCCCGACGATGTGCTCGCGCTGGCGCTGCGGGCACTGGGGGAGTCCGCCGAGGACATCTCCGGCCTGCGCGGTGCGCGCCAGGCCCGCTACCGGGCCTTGACCAGGGACCGGTCGCTGGTGGTCTTCCTGGACGGCGTGGTGACCGAACAGCAGGTCAGGGCCTTGCTTCCGGGCGAGGGGTCGTCGTTGGTCGTGGTGACCGAGGCGCGCCCCGCGGCGCCGGTGGACGCGGCGGGAATGGAGTTGTTCGTGCTCGACCGGCTCGACGACGCCGCCGCCCGCCACCTGCTCGAGATCCTGGTGGGCGCCGATCGCTGCCGCGCCGAAGCCGAGGTGATCCCGGACCTGATCGCGCTGTGCGGTCACCTGCCGCAGGCGCTGCGGATCGTGGCGACCATGATCTACCGCGGCGCCCGGCGGAGCACGGCACCGCTGCGCGAGACAGTGGAACGGCTTCGCGACGAAGACCGCCGCAGGACGGTGCTACCGCTGGATCGTGTCTACGGCGCGGCCTACCGGTTGCTGGCCGGGCCCTCGCAGCGCTGCTATCGCGCGCTGGGTCTGCGAGCGCACGGCGGCCGGGTCGGCGCCGAGGCATTGGCCGCGGTGCTGGACCTGCCGGTCGGCGAGGTCGAGGACCTGTTGATCGACCTGGCCGACATGCACCTGATCGCCCCGGTGGGTGCCCAGCGGTACCAGGTGCGCGAGCTGGTCCGGCGGCACGCGGCCGAGCTGGACGAGCGCACCACCGCCGAACGCCACGCCGACGAGTGGACACTCGTCGAGCACTACGACACCCGCATCGCCGCGGCCGACGCGCTGATCGCTCCCGGACGGCCGTGGCGGGAACTGCTGCTGCACGAAACCACCACCGGCGCCGCGGTATTCGGCTCCGCCGAGCAAGCTCGCGCCTGGCTGTGGGAGGAACGCACCGCGATCCTGGCGGCCGCCGAATACCTCGACGAGCTCGGAGACGCGCACCATCCACAGCGCTGGGCGGTGCTGCTGTGGGCCTTCCACGAGAAGGAGAAGATCCTCGACGACCTGCGCCTGCTGCACGAGTGGGGCCTGCGCGCCGCCGCGCGGGCCGGGCAACCCGACATCACCGGTCTGCTGCACATCCAGCGTGGGTTCGGGCTGGTCTGGGCGGGCGACACCGAGCAGGCGGCCGGAGAATTCAGCGCGGGCGCCGCGGCCGCGACCCGGGTCGACCTGGAAGCCAGCGCGATCGAGGGCCTCGGGCTGGTGCGTCTGGGGCAGCAACGCAGACCCGAGGCGCGGGAACTGCTGCGCCGCAGCGCCGAACTCGCCGAGCAGATCGGTGACCGGCGCCGGATCCTGATCGCCGCGCTGCACCTGGCCAAGGCCGAGTCGCCCACCGCGGCACTGGAACTGCTCGCTGTCGCCGAGGCGGGCTTCGCCGCTCTGCCCTCGGAGGAGACCGACAACGAAGCCAAGGCGAAATACTGGCGCGGACGCACGCTGGCCGAGCTGGGCGAATTCGACCGGGCCGCCACCGAACTCGATGCCGCCTACACGATCATGCGGTCGCGCAGGCGCTCGTTCGACCTCGGCGAGATCGCCGTGGCGGCGGCCGGTGTGGCTCGTGCCAGGGGTGACCGGGACGGTGCGCGGGAGTTCCTGGTGCGGGCGGTCGCGCACTACGAGCAGGCCGGGCTCACCGCCGACGCGACGCGGGCCAGGGCGCTGCTCGACGAGCCGACGGCCTGAAGCCGGTCACTCGGGTCGAGGTGAGCCGTCCGCGCGCACCGAGACCGGGTGGGACACACCGCCGCACTCGATCGTCCACTGTCCGCACAGCCGCGCGATCGCGGTTCCCCGGCCGAGGTGCGTCCCGGCGACCGAGGCGAACAACCGGCACGCGGCGTCGGAGCCGGTGATCGTCAGCAGGTCGGTGCCGGTGCCGAGTAGCCACGTCCCCGGTCCGTCCGGCGCCGCGGCCAGTCGGCAGCCGGGCAGCGCGCGCAGGGTCTCGGCGATCCACGTCGCGGTGGCGGGGCCCGGTTCGCCGATCATCAGGTCCGCCAGGCGAAGCCAGCGGTGCAGTGGTTCCCGGACGCCGACCGCGAGATGCGCGCCCCGGGGGAGATCGGCACCGGAACGCAGCCGCTCGGCGGGGTAGCGGGTGACCCGCGCGGTGCCGGGATCGGGGGAATCGACCAGGACCAGATGGGAATCGGGCGTGGGCAGCGGTGCCCGCGGCAGCGGGACGGCGGGGATGTCGGGGACCGGATCGGGCTCCGACAGCGCCATCGCCTCGTAGAGGGCGGTGCGCAGCAGTGCCGAACCGGCGAGCGGGTGCGAGGTGGTGCGCTCGGTGACCGGGGCGTAGCGGGCGGGGTCGTGATCGGTGATCGCCGTCCTGATCTGGGTGGTCGGGTCGGCGTCGATGGTGAGACGTGGTGCGGCGGCCAGGAATCCGGCGATCGGCGATGCCGGATCCACAGTGTGGGCGGGAGCCGTCGCCAGCAGCGGGGCGACACCCAGTGCGGCGCCGTAGAAGGTGACCGAGCCGTGGTCGCCGATGAGCAGGTCGGCGGCGAGGATCGCGGCTTTCCAGCCGTCGACATCGTCGAGAATGTGTACACCGGCGCGGGCTGCCGCACGCAGATATTCGCCGAATTGCCAGCCGGAATGTTCGGCGGCGATATTGGGGTGCGGGGCGAGGATCAGCCGGAATTCATCGGAGGGGAGTTCCTCGGCCAGGCGGGCCGGTAGTTCGGGGTGCCGGGCGAGCAATGATTCCGGGCCCCACGTGGAGGAGAGGACGACCAGCGATTGGCGGGGTGTGAGGCCGAAGGCGCGGCGGTAGGCCGCACGCAGGGGCAGGCTCGCGGTGAGCTGATCGAAGCAGATATCGCCAGCTACCAGGGTGTTCGGTAGCGCTGCTGGGAACGCGGCGGCGAGGCGGTCGCGCTGTTCGGTGTGGGACAGGACGATCGCGGTGGGGATCAGGGTGCCGTCGTGGGTGAGCCACTCGGCCGAGAGACCGAATACCGAATTGTTTCTTTGTTTCTTTGTTTCTTTGTTTCTTTGTTTCTTTGTTTCTTTGTTCAGATATTTATTGTATCCCATTCCGTGCGGAATGATGAACAAAGGGGCGATTATTTTGTGGAGATCGCCGCCGTAGCTGGCCGAAACGGCGAGGTCGAAACGGTGGGTGACGGCCTCGGTCCAGCCGATCTCGGTGACGCCGCGGTGGGCGAGGAAGGCGGTGGTGTCGCGGTCGAAGGCCGAGGAACCCGGACGGGTGAAGACCATGCGGACGCGGGGGTCGCCCGCGAGGATCGGGAGGGTGTCGAACAGGCGGGTCGCGGCGGTGACATTGTGGACCACCGCCAGGACCACCCGCTCGTGCCCGAAGGTGGACCAGCGCGCACGGCCTGCGGCGAATCCGGTTCCGGCGCCGGGTGACTCGGGCAACGACGCTACTGCCCACCCCGCCCGCGGCGGTCGGTGAGCCAGGCGAGGGGGCGGCGGTGGTGGGGGCGGGCGCGGTTCTCCCAGCGGGGGTTGTCCTCGTTGCGGCGGTAGACGGGGACGCGGCCCGCGATGGTGAAACGCAGGGTGGAGGAGGTGCCGACGACTTCGCCGTCGGCGGCGACGGCCTGCGGGGAATGGGTGGCGACGGTGAGTTCGTGCATCTGGCGTTCGCCGTAGACGCGGCTGTGGCCGATGGCGGCCAGCATCAGGGAGATGACCGCGCGGGTCCGGGAGAAGCGCACGTCGGCGCGCAGCCAGCGCACATCGAGCAGACCTTCGTCCAGGCGCGAGCGGAAGGCGGGGACGGCGCCGTGCGGGTGGTAGGGACCGTTGCCGATGAACAGGAACCACAGGTCGTGCCAGCGGTCGTCGATGCGGATCCGGATCGGTTCGGACCGGTGCAGGGTGGTGATCAGGGCCGCGGCGAAGGCGGGCCACTTGCCCCAGCGGTCCTCCCACTTCTCGCGCAGGCGCACCAGTTCGGGGTAGGCGCCGATGCTGGCGGTATTGATCAGGTGGTGGGTGCGGGTTCCCTCGGGGGTCTCGAATTCGACGGCGGCGATGTCGACTTCGACCGCCTCGCCGGTGCCGGTGGCGTCGACCACCTCGCGCAGGTCGTAGACGCCGAGGTCGCGGGCGAAGTGGTTGAGGGTGCCTGCGGGGACGACCACCAGCGGCAGCTTGTTGCGCACGGCGACGGCCGCGGCGGCGGCGATGGTGCCGTCGCCGCCCGCCGCGCCGACGGCGACGATCGACGGGTCGACGGCCTCCTGGAGCTGCTCGGCGGCATCGCGGCCGGGTTCGGTCTGCAGGAGGGTGGCGCGGGGCAGGGCGGCGGCGATGTCGTCGGTGGGGTCGTAGCCGGAGTCGCCGGAGCGGGGGTTGATCAGCAGCAGCAGGCCGGCGCCGTCGGCGAGGACCGGTGCGTCGTGCACGACGTGCGCGTCGGCCTCGTCGGATTCGCGGATCGGCCACCAGCGGCGGGTGGTCAGCGCGACACCGGTGCCGACGGCGGCACCCACCAGCACATCGGAGGGCCAGTGCGCGCCGGTGTGGATGCGCGAGTAGGCGACGGCGGCGGCCACCGGCGCGACGGCCAGCGCGGTGCGCGGGCTCTCCAGCGCGACGGCCGTGGCGAAGGCGGCGGCATTGGCGCTGTGCCCGGACGGGAACGACGAGGACGCGGGCGCTTCGATCAGGCGCCGGCCCAGCGGCATGAGTTCGGCGGGCGGGCGGCGGCGCGGGATCAGGGTCTTGAGCACCAGATTCACCAGGAAACTCGACCCGGCCAGCGCGATCACCCCGCGCAGCGCGGCGCGCCGCGGCGGGCCGGGTTCGAGCGCGAGCACCGCGGCGGTGGCCAGCCACAGCCCGCCGGTGTTGGCCGACCTGGTCAGCCGCAGCATCCCCGTGTCGACGCGCGACGCCGGAATCCGCGACACCGCCCGGCTCGTCGCGGCGTCGATCCGGGCGACATTCTGGAACCTGCGGCCGGGCAACTCACTCACGGCACCGACCCTACCGCGTCCCCCACCGGTGGCGGCGCGGCTGTCGCATCGTGACGACCCCGAATCACGCTGGGACAGGCAGTATCTGCCCGCCGAGCCCGCCCGCGCGGGGGGAAGCGGCCCGGCGGGCGTGCGTACCTCGGACCCGATCCGCGCCGTGTCGGCGATAAGCTCGGGCGATGACCGACTCCCACCTGTTGCAGGGCCCGATCCACGATGTCCACGTCGAACTCGGTGCCACCTTCGCGCCGTTCGGGGGGTGGGCGATGCCGGTCTCCTACGCGGGGACCGTGGGCGAGCACACCGCGACCAGGACCACGGTCGGGCTGTTCGACGTGAGCCACCTGGGCAAGGCGACCGTGCGCGGGGCGGGCGCGGCGGAGTTCGTGAACTCGGCGCTGACCAACGACCTGGGCCGCATCCGGCCGGGCAAGGCCCAGTACACGCTGTGCTGCACCCCCGAGGGCGGGGTGATCGACGACCTGATCGCCTACTACGTCGCCGACGACGAGATCTTCCTGGTGCCCAACGCGGCCAACACCGCCGCGGTCGTCGCGGAGCTGCGGAAGGTGGCGCCGGAGGGGATCACCGTCACCGACGAGCACCGCGACTACGCGGTCTTCGCCGTGCAGGGCCCCAAGTCGACCGAGGTGCTCGCCGCGCTCGGCCTGCCCACCGACATGGAGTACATGGCCTACGCCGACGCCGAATGGCAGGGCCGCCCGGTGCGGGTGTGCCGCACCGGCTACACCGGCGAGCACGGCTACGAGCTGCTGCCGACGTGGGACGACGCCGAAGCGGTCTTCCGCGCACTGGCTGCGCAGGTCGAGGCGGCCGGTGGCCAGCCCGCCGGTCTCGGCGCCCGCGACACCCTGCGCACCGAGATGGGCTATCCGCTGCACGGCCACGAGCTCTCGGTCGACATCACCCCCAACCAGGCCCGCACCGGCTGGGCCGTCGGCTGGAAGAAGCCGGCGTTCTGGGGCAAGGCCGCGCTCGAACAGGAGAAGGCCGACGGACCGCGCCGTCTGCTGATGGGCCTCGAGGCCATCGACCGCGGCGTGCTGCGGCAGGGCCAGACCGTGCTGCGCGACGGCGCGCCGGTCGGGGAGACCACCTCGGGCACCTTCTCGCCCACGCTCAAGGTCGGCATCGCGCTGGCGCTGCTCGACACCGAGGCGAAGCTGGAACCGGGCGACGAGGTCGAGGTCGACGTGCGTGGGCGCAAGCTGCGCGCGAAGGTGGTCAGGCCGCCGTTCGTCGACACCAACACCAAGTGACCGCACCCGCCGGATATAGGATCGCATCATGACAGTCGCTGCACAGTTCACTCGTATTCCGCACCCCGCGCCCCTGGCGGCGCAGCAGCGGGAAGAGGTACTGGCGGCCCCCGGATTCGGGCGCTTCTTCACCGATCACATGGTCTCCATCGACTACGCCGACGGCGCGTGGGGCAACGCACGCGTCGAACCGTACGGTCCGCTGTCGATGGACCCGGCCACCATGGTCTTCCACTACGGCCAGGCCATCTTCGAGGGTCTCAAGGCCTACCGGCAGGCCGACGGCAGCATCGCCACCTTCCGCATCGACGCCAACGCGGCGCGGTTCCGCCGCTCGGCGGCGCGCATGGCGATGGCCGAACTGCCCGAGGAACTGTTCATCGAATCGGTGCGTCAGCTGCTCGACGTGGACGCCGACTGGGTGCCCGCGGCCGGTGGCGAGGAATCGCTGTACCTGCGTCCGTTCATGTTCTCCACCGAGGCGGGCCTGGGTGTGAAGCCCGCCGCCGCCTACAAGTACCTGCTGCTGGCCTCGCCGGCGGGCGCGTACTTCCCGCGCGGGGTGAAGCCGGTGCGGGTGTGGCTGTCCACCGAGTACGTGCGCGCGGCACCCGGCGGCACCGGCGAGGCGAAGGTGGCGGGCAACTACGCGGCCTCGCTGCTCGCGCAGGCCCAGGCCACCGAGAAGGGCTGCGACCAGGTGGTCTGGCTGGACGCGTGCGAGCGCAGCTACGTCGAGGAGATGGGCACCAACAACCTGTTCTTCGTCTACGGCACCGGCTCCGAGGCCCGCCTGGTGACCCCGGAACTGTCCGGTTCGCTGCTGCCCGGCATCACCCGCGACTCACTGCTGACGCTGGCCGCCGACTCCGGCTACCCGGTCGAGGAGCGCAAGGTCTCGGTGGAGGAATGGCGCAAGGGCGCCGAGTCCGGCGAGATCAGCGAGGTCTTCGCCTGCGGTACGGCCGCGGTGATCACCCCGGTCGGCTGGGTGCGCTCGACCGAGGGCGAGTTCAGCATCGGCGGCGGTGAGCCGGGCGAGGTGACGATGGCGCTGCGCGACACGTTGACCGGCATCCAGCGCGGCACCTTCGCCGACACCCACGGCTGGATGCGCACGCTGTAGGAATTCCACCCGAGCGGGTTTCCCTTTCACGGGGAACCCGCTCGTGGCGTTTCAGCCCGGCATGAGGGCCTGCCATTGCTGGAGGGTCTGGGGGCGCAGGACGTAGTTGCTGTCTTTGATGGAACCCAGTGCGGCGCTGGGGGCTTCGGAGTACCAGTGGCCGGGGTAGACGGTGGGGTTGCCGTCGAGGGCGGCCAGGCGGCGCAGGCTGCGGAACATCTCGTCGGAGTCACCGCCGGGGAAGTCGGTGCGGCCGCAGCCGTCGACGAACAGGGTGTCGCCGGAGATGAGGCGGTTGTCGAACAGGAAGCACTGGCTGCCGGGGGTGTGGCCGGGGGTGTGCAGTAACTCGATCTCGAAGGCGCCGACGGTGACCTTGTCCCCGTTGTCGTGGCCGGTCAGCTCGCTGGGGGCGATGCCGGTGGTCTGGGCGACCCAGTCCAGCTCCTGCTTGTTCACGTGCACCGCGACGCTGGTCTTCTCGAGCAGTTCGGCCACCCCGCCCAGGGTGAAGCCGAGCATGGTGCCGCCGACGTGGTCGGGGTGGTGGTGGGTGGCCAGCACGCCGCTGACCCGCATGCCGTCGGCCTCGGCGACCTCGACCAGGTCCGAGGCCTTGTACGCCGGATCGACCAGCAGGGTCTCACCCGTCTCCCGATCGCCGATCAGATACGCGAAATTGCGCATCTGGGTGGCGATCGGATCGCCGACGGCGTAATCCCGGCCGGACAACAGCTGGCGGAAGTAGAGGCGCTCGGAAGACATGGCGTCCACTGTATTGCCACCGGTGTGCTGGGGAGGCAACCGAGTACCGATGAGCGGACGGTCTGTGCGACGGCACAAGTGCCCGATGCCGGTCTTGTGACCACTCGGAGTTTGCCGGGACGCGGCGACCCGGCTAGATCGTGAGCGAAAAGCCAACGGCGGCAAGCGAAACCGTGATCTCCACGACCGCGCCGAGGATGTCGCCGGACAGCCCTTCGAAGCGGCGCGCGCAGTGCCGCACGATCAGCCAGGTCGCCGCGAGGGCGATCGCGGTGACGAGCGGGCCGAGCCAGAGGGTCGCGGGGACCGCCACGCAGGCCCCGGCGAGCGCGGCGACCGACCAGCCCGCCACCACCACGGGCCGCTGGGTGCCCGCGACCAGCGCCCCGAAACCGGCCTCGGGAGCGGCGGGAATCCCGGTGCGGCACGCGACGACCACGGCCACCCGGCCCACCGCGACGGCGAGCGCGATCGCCCACCACCGCTGCTGCCCGGCCAGCGCCGCGAACGCCACCGCCTGGATACCGATCGCGAAGATCAGCGCCGCCACCCCGAACGGCCCCGCGCCCCCGGACTTCATGATCTGCCGGGCCCGCTCCGGCGGACCGTAACTACCGAGCCCGTCGACGGTGTCGGCCAGGCCGTCCAGGTGCATGCCCCGGGTGAGCAGGGCCAGCAGGCCGACGGTGAGCAGCCCCGCGAGCAGGGGGTCGAGTCCGGCCCGGCCGAGCGCCCACATCGCGCCCGTCGCGATCGCGCCGAGAATCAGGCCGACGACCGGGGCGAGGGTGATCGCGTGCCCCGCGCCGCGGCGATCGACGGTCGCGGGCCCGGAGATCGGCGCGACCGTGAGCCAGGAGACGGCCAACCGCACGGCGTTCACAGCGACACCGGCCGCCACCACGACGTGGTCACGCGCGTGCGTCCCGGGATCGATGCGCGGGGTGCGCTCACTTGGTCAGGTCGAGCGCGGCCGGTTCGTCCTCGGCGGTGCTCACGCCCGCGTCGGCGAAGGTCGACATCTCGGCGAGCGCGGCGACCGCGGCACGCACGATCGGCAGGGCGGTCAGCGCGCCGGAACCCTCGCCCAGGCGCAGGGACAGGTCGATGAGCGGGTCCAGGCGCAGGTGCTTCAGGGCCAGGTCGTGAGCCGGTTCGGTGGAGCGGTGCGCGGCCAGCCACCAGTCCTTGGCGCCCGCGGCGAGGTCCTCGGCGACCAGGGCGGCGGCGGTCACCACCACGCCGTCGAGCAGGACGGGGGTGCGGCGGACGGCGGCCTGGGCGAGGAATCCGGCCATGGCGGCGAAGTCGGCGCCCGCGGCGACGCGCAGCAGGTCGACCGGGTCCTTGGCGATCGGGCGGGCCCGGCGCATGCCGTCGCGGATCGCGGCGACCTTGCGGATCCAGCCCGCGTCGTCCACGCCGGTGCCGCGGCCGACGGCGGCGACCGGCTCGGTGCCGGTGAGGGTGGCCACGAGCACGGTGGCGGGGGTGGTGTTGCCGATGCCCATGTCCCCGGCGACGAGCAGGTCGGCGCCCGCGTCGATCTCCTCGTCGGCGATGGCGCGACCGGCGGCCAGCGCGGCGGCGACCTCGTCCTCGGTCAGCGCGTCCTCGCGGTCGATGGCACCGCTGCCGCGGCGGATCTTGTGCGCCGACACCGTGGGATCGGTGTCGCCGTCCACGGCGATGTCGACCACCCGCACGGTCGCGCCCGCGACGGCGGCCAGCGCGTTCACCGCGGCGCCGCCGGCCAGGAAATTGGCCACCATCTGCGCGGTGACCTCACTGGGGTAGGCCGACACACCGTGCTTCGCGACGCCGTGGTCACCGGCGAAGACCACCACGCGGGCCCGCTCGAACTGCCGTGGCGGGCACACGCCCTGGCAGGCGGCGACCCAGTTGCCGATCTCCTCGAGCCGTCCCAGCGATCCGGCCGGCTTGGTCAGCTGCCGCTGGCGCTGCTCGGCCGCCGCGCGCACCCGCGCGTCCGGGGCCGCGACCGGGTCGAATCCGTGAGTCACTAGCAAGCCTTTCGACAGTGGTGCCGGGTGTCGGACTCATCTTGCCCGGATCGGGTGCCGTCGCACAGACCGGCCCGGATCATTTCAGCCGGACCGGCAGCCCGGCCACGATGAGGAACGCCTCGTCACACACCGCCGCGAGCCGCTGATTGAGGGTGCCGATCTCGTCACGGAACAACCGGCCCGAGCGGGTCGCCGGGATGACACCCAGGCCCACCTCGAGCGAGACGATCACCAGCCGCCCCCGGTACTCGGCCACCGCGTCGACCAGTGTGTCGCAGTCGGGGGACACGGTGCCGCGCGGTGCCTCCCAGGCCGCCCTGGCGTCGAGCCGCGCGGTGAGCCAGGTGCCGATGTCGTCGAGCAGGACGGCCGGTCCCGGCTCGCCCAGAACCGTTGCGGGCTCGGTGTTCTCGACGGTCGACCAGTGCGCCGGACGCCGCTCCCGATGACCCGCGACCCGCTCGGCGAAGTCGTCGTCGGCCGGATCGAGCACCGCCGTGGCCAGATACCGCACCGCGGGCTCGTCGCTCAGGAGATGCTCGGCGAAGGCCGATTTCCCGGACCGGGCGCCGCCGAGGACAAGGGTGCGGACAGACATCCGAGCACCGTAGCAACCGACGGCCGCCCGACCCACGTCCGGCAGCGGCGAAACCGTGGCCGCCGACGCGCCGATCCTGGACCGCGGGTCAGCGGAACACGGCGGCGTGGCGTCGCGCCCAGGTGGCGAAAGGGCTGGGCGCGCGACCCAGCAGGTCCTCGACATCGGGACTGACGCGCGACTCCTCCTCGGTCGGGTCGCCGAGAATGGCGAGGGTGGTCTCGACCGCGTCCGGCGGCATGAACGCGAGCATCTGTGCCCGCGCCTGATCCGGGGTCTGCTCGACGAAACGCACCGGCTCGCCGAGGAGATCGCCCAGCGTGCGCGCCCGTTCCCTCGGGGTTTCCGGGGCGGGCCCGGTCAGGACGTAGATCCGGCCCGCGTGCCCGTCCTCGCGCAGCGCGACCGCGGCCACCGCGGCGATGTCCGCCGGGTCGACGAAGGGCACGCCGGTGTCACCGAAGGGCGCGCTGACGGTCCGCTCGGCCCGGACCTGCTCGGCCCAGGCCATGGCGTTCGACTGGAAACCGCTGGGCCGCAGGAAAGTCCAGGTCAGCCCACTTCGCCGCACCGCGTCCTCGATCGTCTTCCCGAATTCCCCGTGTGACGCGCTGTCGGGCCGGGTGCTCACGCCCTGGGACGACAGCAAGACGACATGGCCTACCCCCGCGGTTTCCGCCGCCGCGAGAATCGCGGGGACGTCCGCGGCGAAGGAACCGGGGGAGAAGAGCAGGAACAGCTTCTCCGCCCCGTGGAACGCCTCCGCCACGCTGTCGAGGTCCCTCAGATCCGCGGCCACGTGCCGCACGCCGTCCGGGAGTTCGTCCGGAATCCGGCGCGACACCGCCGTCACCTTCTCGCCCGCCTCGGCGAGGATCCGCACCAGCGGTTGTCCGACATTCCCGGTCGCTCCGGTCACCACGATCACGACTACTCCTGAGTTAGTTGACTGACTAACTCGAACGGTAACGGCTTCCGCCGCGGTTGTCCATGCCGGGTCGTCAGGCGGAAAGGGCGTCCAGGATCAGCGGGCGGGCGGTGGCGAGGGCCTGCTGCCAGTACGGCCAGGTGTGGGTGCCGTTGAGGATGTCGACGCGGGCGGAGACACCCAGCTCGGTGACGCGGTCGCGGAAGATGCCCGCGGCGACCGCGGCCATGGACTCGAGCGCCATCGCGTTGACCGTGTTGCCGAAACCGTTGGCGAGGTCGGGGGAGCCGGGCATGCCGTTGCCGGTGGTGACGTAGATCGGCAGGCCGCGCAGCAGTTCGGCCTGCACGGTGGCGTCGTTGCGCGCCCACGCGGGATCGCCGGGCGGGCCCCACATGTCGTCGACGGCGAAATTGCCCTCGTCGATCATGGCCGCGCGCATGGCCTGGTTCCACATCGGATAGGTCGGATTCACGAATCCGGAGAACGAACCGGCGAAACGGAACTGGTCGCGGTGATGGGCCGCCAGCACGAGGGCCGCGTTACCGCCCATCGAGGCGCCCACGATCGCGTTGTTCGTGCGCGAAACTCCGTACCCCGCGAGGAAATCGGGGAGTTCGCGGGTGAGGAACGTTTCCCATTTGTAGGTGACGGCCTGGTTGTTGGTGCTGCTCGCGCGGTACCAGTCGGTGTAGAAACTGGAATGGCCGCCGACGGGGAACACCAATGTCACGTCGTCACCGGCGAATCGGCGCAGCGCGTCGGTGTCGGTGGTCCACTGGTTGTGATCGGCGGGCGCGCGCAGGCCGTCGAGCAGGTAGAGCGCCGAACCGCCGCCCCTGGCCGCCCACTGCACCTGCACCGTGATCGGGCCCATCGAGGACGGGACGGTCAGTTGCTCCAAACCACCCGCGGGCGTGCGCGATCCGGGCGGGGCGGCCACCGCGGCGGCCACACCGAGCACCGAGGTGATGATCGCGGCCGCGGCCACACTCAGGACTTTGATCGACCAACGAGAATTACCCGGCCCAGCGCAGAACACCCGATCAGCTGATCAGTGCCCGATGATCCCGTCAAGCGAAATCGCTCGTGATACAACCGTGATAGGCGCCCGATTGTGTTGACTCACAGGGCTTTCGCGTCAACATGACGATCGCGTGACACTCACCGCCGCGCACCGAAACGGCGCCGGTATTCGGTGGGTGCGATGCCGACCTGCCGCTGGAAATGGTGGCGCAGCAGCGCGCCGGAACCGAAACCGCAGCGCTCGGCCACCCGGTCCAGCGGCAGATCGGTGGCCTCGAGCAGTCCCTTGGCGAACAGCACGCGCTGCGTGGTGAGCCACTTGACCGGGGTGGTGCCGGTCTCGGCGGCGAAGCGGCGGGCGAAGGTGCGGGTGGACATGCCCGCGCGAGCCGCCAGATCGTCGACGGTGTGCAGTTCGGCCAGGTTCTCGGTGAGCCAGCTCAGCGTGCCCGCCAGGCCCGCGGTGGTGCAGGTGGGCACCGGCTGCTCGATGAACTGGCGCTGGCCGCCGTCGCGCTGGGGCGGGACCACCATGCGGCGGGCGATGCCGTTGGCGGCCGCCGAGCCGATCTCGCGGCGGACCAGGTGCAGGCAGGCGTCGATGCCGGCGGCGGTGCCCGCGCTGGTGATCAGGTTCCCCTCGTCGACGAACAGCACGTCGGGGTCCACCGTCGCCTCCGGGAACTGGGTGGCCAGCCGGTCGACATAGCGCCAGTGGGTGGTGCATTTGCGGCCGTCGAGCAGGCCCGCCGCACCGGCCAGGAAGGCGCCGGAACACACGGTGAGCACGGTGGCGCCCGCGGCCGAGGCGTCGCGGACGGCCCCGACGACGCGCGGGTCGTAGGCGTGCTCGACATCGATCGGGAAGGCCGGGACGGCGACCAGGTCGGAGTGGGCGAGCTCGTCCAGGCCGTAGTCCGGGGTCACCGTGACGCCGGGAGTGGTGGAACGCAAGGGCTTGCCGGGCTCGACGCCGCACACGCGGAAATCGAAGCCGGGCAGACCGTCGCCGGTGCGGTCGAGCCCGAAAACCTCACAGACCACGCCGAATTCGAACATGGCGAGCCGGTCGTTGAGGACCACGGCGACCTTCGACAGCATGCGTTCATGCTATCTGGCTGAATCTTTGCGCACAATGACAGAACAGCCACTTTCGGCGGAAAACCGACGAGCGCAAACTTTCTGCCATGGTTACTTTTCTTGTCGTCCTCGCCGTCATCATCGGATTCGCCGTGCTGATCGGGCGCGGCACCGCCGGATCGACGGGCATCGTCGACCGCGACGCCCAGCGGATCACCGCCGAACTCACCGCCATCGCCGGCTACGCGAGCAATATCCCGCGCGGCCACAGCTGAGACGACGAATGCCGCCCCACCGGCGCGGTGGAACGGCATTCGAGCAGTTCGGAGAGGGTCAGATGGCGTCGCCGGGGCCCACCTGCGGCTTGGGAGCGCGCATCTTGCGGATCTGCGAGGCGCGCACGAAGGCGTACCAGCCCAGCTTGAAACCGGTGTCGGTGGTGTCGGGGAACCGCTCGATCACCCGGTTGTTCACGATCTTGCCGAGCACGAAACCCTCGATGATCATGAACACCATCATCACCAGCATCGCCAGGGTGACGATCGTCTGCAGGCCGGGAGCGACGAACATCGACATGATCAGCACCAGCGCCATCGGCATGAACAGGCCGACCAGATTGCGCCGGGCATCGACGATATTGCGCACATAGGCGCGCACCGGGCCCTGATCGCGCGGCAGCAGGTACTTGTCCTCACCGGCCAGCATGCGGGCGCGACGCTCCTGCACGGCGGCGCGGCGATCCGCGGCGGCGGCCTTGCGGTCTTCCTTGTTGCCCTTGGCGGCCTTGCGGCGGGCGCGCGCTTCCTTGGCGGTCATCGGGGCGGGCGCCACCGGGCCGCGTCGCTTGCCCTCCGCGTCACGCCGTTTCGGCGTCGGACGGCCCTTGCCGGGAGTGGTCGACGAGGAAGCGGCGGCGGCCTGATCTGCGTCCGGCACCGAGGGGTCGACGGACTCGTCGATGGTGCTGGACTCGTCACGACGGAACAATTTCACGTTCACCAGGCTATTCGATGGGGCCCGCGCGGGGGTAATGCGGTCCGGGACGCGGTGCGCCCGGTCTCATCGGCCCCCGCCGCGTGACCCGGATCACCCGGCGAGCGGGGGTAGTGTGGGGCGAAGCACCCAGGGCGTGTCCACCGATCGACGTGCGGGTGGCAAGATAGGAATAACAGCGAGCGCTGCGACGTTGATGTGTGTCGTGCGCTGTGCACCTGAGGTCCGTTGACGGGCTGAGTCGAATTAGGAGTGTCCATGACTGTGCAGAACGAGACCGCCACCGAGACCCACGGTGCGACGCTGACCGACGCTGCCGCCGCCAAGGCGAAGGCGCTGCTCGACCAGGAAGGTCGCGACGACCTCGCCCTGCGCATCGCCGTCCAGCCGGGTGGCTGTGCCGGCCTGCGCTACCAGCTCTTCTTCGACGACCGTGTCCTCGACGGGGACATCGTGGTCGAGTTCTCCGGCGTCAAGCTCGCGGTCGACCGCATGAGCGCCCCCTACATCCAGGGCGCCTCGATCGACTTCGTCGACACCATCGAGAAGCAGGGCTTCACCATCGACAACCCCAATGCCACCGGTTCCTGCGCCTGCGGCGATAGCTTCAACTGACATTCGGTGCTTCACGTAACCCCGTATCCGAACGTGCGGGGTTACGTCGAGGTGAACCGCGGGGGTTGTGGCGCTTGCTACCGTTGAAGTCCGGGATCGGGTGATCCCGGGCTTTTTCTGTTTCCCCGCCTAGCGTCGAAGGGGCCCTGCCTCGTGTCTGTTGCTGTGTCCGCGTCCATCGCCACCGACCACCTCATGCGATTCCCCGGCAAGTTCGCCGATGTGCTGCTTGCCGATCAACTCGATCATGTGTCCCTGAGCTTCCTCGTCGACGATCTGCAGATCCGTCGTGGCGGGGTGGCGGGAAACATCGCCTACGCGATGGGCCTGCTGGGGCAGCGGCCGCTGCTCGTTGGCGCGGTGGGGGCCGACTTCGCCGAATACCGGAAGTGGTTGGAGGACAACGGCGTCGACTGCTCGGCGGTGCACATCTCCGGCACCGCGCACACCGCGCGGTTCGTCTGCACCACCGACGAGGCGATGGCGCAGATCGCGTCGTTCTACCCCGGGGCGATGAGCGAGGCGCGCGATATCGACATCGCCGCGATCGCGGCCGCGCACGAGGTGGACCTGGTGCTGGTCGGCGCCAACGATCCCGAGGCGATGGTGGCGCACACGCGCCAGGCGAAGGCGCAGGGCATCGCCTACGCGGCCGATCCCTCCCAGCAGCTGGCCCGCCTGGACGGCGAGCAGGCCGCCGAACTGGTCGACGGGGCCGCCTACCTGTTCACCAACAAGTACGAGTGGGGCCTGCTGCTGCAGAAGACCGGCCTGAGCGAGGCCGAGATCGCCGCCAAGGTGGGCATCCGGGTGACCACGCTGGGCGCCGAGGGCGTGCTGGTGGTCGACGCCGACGGCACCGAGGTGCGCGTCGGCGTGGTGCCCGAGGTGGCCAAGGTCGACCCGACCGGCGTCGGCGACGGCTTCCGCGCCGGTTTCCTCACCGCCCACCGCGCCGGCCTGAGCCTGGAACGCGCCGCCCAGCTCGGCTCCCTGATCGCCGTACTGGTCCTCGAGACCACCGGCACCCAGGAATGGACCCTGAACAAGGACGAAGCCGTCGAACGCCTCACCAAGGCCTACGGCACCGACGCCGCCGACGAACTCTCCGCCCTGCTGTAGGCCGGACCCTTCGACGCCCCCGGACCGTTCGGGTCCGGGGCGTCGTCGTGCCTACCAGTCGGCGACCTCGGCCGGAACGAACTTCGGGCCCGACTTGGTCCAGGTACCGTCCTGGGCGCGGTCCACGCGAAAAGTACCCACGTCACCGGTCCGGATCCAGAGTTCCTCGGGCGCGGTGGACAGCCAGCCGACCACATAGCGATGATGCCTGCTGGTGCTGTACTTGTCGGTCCCGTGGAAAACCTCTGCGCCGGTGCGGGTATCGACGATCGACACGAACATGGACAGGTCCCCGTCCGGATTGACCCTCGCCTCGTAGAAGCCGCTGGGTGAGATCGCCGAAGTCCCGGGAACGGCGAACCGGGCCTGCGCGGTCGTCGGCTCCCGATCGGTAGCGTCGTCGGCCGGGCCACACGCCCCCGTGAGCACCACCCCTGCGAGCACCAGACCCAGCACCGTCCGGCGCCTCATTTCGGGTACCCGCTCTGACTGAGCACCTTGCCGGACGCGTCCATGATCAAGGTGGTGTTCCCGGTCCAGTTGATGTGGATGTTGTACGGGTCGGCGGTGCCGAGCGTGATCGCCTCCGCGATCGCGCTCTTGGTCTGATCGGAGCCGTACTGCGGATTCGGGTCGATGATGTCGTTCCAGGTGTAGCTGTTGTACATCGTCACCTCGTAGGTGCCGTCCCCGAGTGGCTTGACCGTCGAGTTCGGCACGAAGGTGAAATCGCCGACGGTCGAGTCGGTTCCGTGTAGATACTGATAGCCGATGATGGCCTCGCCGTTCTCGATCTCGGCGTGCAGGCTCTGCGGCGTACCGGCCTGCGAGGGATTGCCGTTGGCCAGGTAGCCCTGCAGCGCCGCCTGGGCCGCCGTGGTCACCGGCTCATCGAGTTGGCTGCGCAGCAGCTGGTTGTTCTTCATGTACTCCGACCACTCCGGGTCGCTGTTGATGTACCAGTCCCCGCCGCCGGTCAGATAGCGCTGCAGTATGGCGCGGCCCTGCGGGTCGGAGGTGGTGTCCCAGATCTCGCGGCCGTCGATGTTCTGAGGAGCCGGGCTGATCAGCGTCTCGCTATCGGCGAGTGTGGCGAAGGCCTGCTCGATCGCCGTGGCCACCGTTGCCGCCGCCGTACCGGCCTGGGCGAGTGCCTGCTTGACCGCAGTGCTGGAACTGTCGGCGTCGACCTGCAGCGCGCCGGCGGCGAGCGCGTAGGACGTGGCGTCGGGCAGTTGCGTGAGCAGCGTCTGGTGGGTGGTGGTCGACAGCGAGACGGTGCCGTCGCCGGCGACCTCGTTGCCGTTGGTCTCAGCCGTGCCGACCGCGCGCTCGACCGCGGTGCGGGCAGCGTCGACCTCGGTCGCGCCGGCACTCGCGGCGGCGGCGCCGTCGGTGAGGGCGGTGATCAGGATCTTTGTGGCGGTGCGCAGGGTGTCGTGGCCGGCGCGCATGGCGGTACCAGCGTCGCCGCGCCAGAAATCGAGACTGCTGTCGACAGCGCGATAGGCGCTGTCATCGATGGTCGCCAGCCCGCGTGCCTGCTCGGACCACCGCGTCGCCAGTGTGGACAATGTCGTCGGCTGCCAGGACAGGACCTGTGCGACCGTCAGATCGGTGGCGTCCGGTGTCCCGGTGGATGATGTGGCCATGTCTCCCCGTTCCCCATGTACTTCCCTTCGTGGGCCAGCATAACGGCGAACGCCCCCTGATCTTTCGATCGAGGGGGCGTCCGGGCCGGGAAGCTACAGGGACACCGGGTAGGTGGGTTCCTGGATTTCGGGCTTGATGCGGTTCTCGACGAAGATGCCGTGCCAGATCATGAAGACCAGCAGGGTCCAGAGGCGGCGGCTGTGGTCGGACACGCCTGCCTTGTGGTCGCGCAGCATCTGGTGGACGGCGGCCTTGTCGATGAGGTGGTCGGTCTGGGAGTCGGCGATCTGGGACTCGGCCCAGTCGTAGAGTTCGGTGCCGCGCAGCCAGTGGCGCAGGGGGACCGGGAAGCCGAGCTTGGCGCGGTTGAGGACGTGGTCGGGGACGATGCCGTCCAGGGCCTGGCGCAGCGCGTACTTCGAGGTCTCCTTGGTGATCTTCTGGTCGTAGGGCAGGCCCTGGGCCACGCGCATGACCTCGTTGTCCAGGAACGGCACACGCAGTTCCAGGGAGTTGGCCATGGTCATCTTGTCGGCCTTGACCAGGATGTCGCCGCGGAGCCAGGTGAACAGGTCCAGGTGCTGCATGCGCGCGACCGGGTCCCAGCCGGCGGACTGGGCGTAGATGGGGGCGGTGACGTCCTGATGGGTCCACTCGGGGCGGAACTCGCGCAGCACCGCGCGCAGCTGGGCGTCGTTGAAGCTGCGGGCGTTGCCGTAGTAGCGGTCCTCGAGGGTGAGCGAGCCGCGCTGCAGCAGCGACTTGCCGCGCTTGCCGTCGGGAATGCGGTCGCCGAGCTTGCCGACGAGCTTGCGCAGCCCGGCGGGCAGATACTCGAAAGGCTTGAGCGACAACGGCTCCCGGTAGATGGTGTAGCCGCCGAACAGTTCGTCGGCGCCCTCGCCGGAGAGCACCACCTTGACGTGCTTGCGGGCCTCCTTGGCCACGAAGTACAGCGGCACCAGCGCCGGGTCGGCGACCGGGTCGTCGAGGTACCAGACGATCTCGGGGATGGCGGCGGCGAACTCGGCGGGCGAGACCACCTTGACGATGTGGCGCGCGCCGATCAGCTCGGCGGACTCGGCGGCCACGTCGACCTCGGAATAGCCCTCGCGCTCGAAACCGGTGGTGAAGGTGATGAGCTTCGGGTTGTGCCGCATGGCCAGGGCGGCGATGGCGGTGGAGTCGATGCCACCGGACAGGAACGAGCCGACGGTGACATCGGCGCGCATGTGCTTGGCGACGGAGTCCTCGAGCGCGGCGGCGATCTCGGCGTAGCGGGCCTGCGCGGCGCCCTCGGCGAACGGGCGCACCCGGAAGTCGGGCCGGAAGTAGCGCGTGGCCTGGGGCGCCTGGCCGACCCGCACGGTGGCGTAGGTGCCGGATTCGAGGCGGCGGATGTTCGCGTGCAGCGACTCGGGCTCGGGCACGTACTGCAGCACCGTGTAGTGCTCGAGGGCGCGCGGGTCCAGGTCGTCGGAGACGCCGAGCGGGCTCAGCAGCTCGAGCACGCTCTTCTTCTCGCTGGCGAAGGCGGTGCCGCCGGGGCCGGTGGCGTAGAACAGCGGCTTGATGCCGAACGGGTCGCGCGCCAGGAACAGTTCCTGCTTCTCGGTGTCCCAGATCGCGAAGGCGAACATGCCGCGCAGCTTGCGCACGGCCTCGGGGCCCCAGAAGTGGAAGGCGGCCACGATGGACTCGCCGTCGCCGTCGGTGGCGAAGATCTTGCCCTCGGGGAATTCGGCGCCGTGCTCGGCGGCCAGCTGCTCGCGCAGTTCCAGGTAGTTGTAGATCTCGCCGTTGAAGGTCATGGCGTAGCGCTGCGGGTTGTCCGCGGGGCCCCAGCGCAGCGGCTGGTGCGAGTGCTCGATATCGATGATCGACAGGCGGTTGAAGCCGAAGATCATGTGCTCGTCGTGCCAGGTGCCCTTCTCGTCGGGCCCACGGTGCCGCTGGCAGTGCAGGGCGTCGTACACCTGATCGACCACCTCGGTCGTCGCCGTCTCAGCTGTCAGGAATCCGAGCAGTCCGCACACGGTGTCGGCAACCTTCTCTCGTTCGATGATGGGGTGGCCACGGGCGGGCCGAAACGCTGTGTCCGAGTATGCCGCACCCGGCGCCGACACGCCGCGCTCACCCGGTCACCGGGACCCGGCCCGACCGTGGCGATGATCAAACCGCAGGTCGCGACGATCGGTGCGGTCACGGCGGAGTGTCGAAAGCGACCCCGCGGCAAGACAGTGCCCGCTTTGGTCTACGCTGCGTAGTACTCAGGTCCTTCTCAGGTGTGCAGGCATCACAGCGGCAATACTCGAGGGCGGCCTGAAACTGCTTTGAATACGCGTCGGCGCGGGCGAATCGCGGCCTGCGACGACGCGATGTGTCGGAATGTGTGGCGACCAGGAAGGCGTGAGCGTGGCGCACAAGGCGAGCGAAGAGATCGGGGCTCGACCCGTTCGGGGTCGGCAGGGCCGTCTCCTTCGACGGGCCGGGCTGGCGGTGTCCTTGGGGATCACTGCCGTCCTCGTCTCGGGCTGCTCGATCGACAATGTTTGGCTGCGGTTCGGCTGGCCCTCGGGCATCACGCCGCAGGCCACCCGGATGCGGGAGCTGTGGACCTGGTCGGTCCTGGCCGCGCTCGCCATGGGCGTGCTGGTCTGGGGTCTGACCTTCTGGACCATCATCGTGCACCGCAAGCGCAAGGACTCCCCGGAGTTCCCGCGCCAGACGGGCTACAACGTGTCGCTGGAGCTGACCTACACCGCGATCCCGTTCGTGATCATCGCGGTGCTGTTCTACTTCACCGTCGTCGTGCAGAACTACGTGCACGAGAAGACGGACAACCCGGATGTCACCGTCGACGTGACCGCGTTCCAGTGGAACTGGAAGTTCGGCTACCGCAACGTGAACAACGTCGGCGGGATGACCTGGAACGGCATCGACACCGAGCGGGAACTCCTCAACGAGGAGCAGCTCGAGCAGTACAAGGAGCGCAAGAACGACGAGGGTCACCCGCAGCCGGGCCCGGTGCACGGCAAGCCGGAGAACGACATCCTCTCGTACCTGCACTACGACAAGGTCGAGACCTACGGTTCCAGCACCGAGATCCCGGTCCTGGTGCTGCCCACCGGTAAGCGCATCGAGTTCCAGCTCGCCGCCGCCGACGTGATCCACGCCTTCTGGGTGCCGGAGTTCATGTTCAAGCGCGACGTGATGCCGAACCCGAAGGAGAACCACTCCGACAACGTCTTCCAGATCTCGGAGATCGAGGAGGAAGGTGCCTTCGTCGGCCGGTGCGCCGAGATGTGCGGTACCTACCACTCGATGATGAACTTCGAGGTCAGGGCCGTCTCGCCGGAGAAGTTCGCCCAGTACCTGAAGGCGCGCCAGGACGGCAAGACCAACGGTGAGGCGCTCGAGTCGATCGGCGAGTCGCCGGTGGCCACCTCCACGTACCCCTTCAACACCAAGCGCGATCTCAAGAGCGCTTCGGTGAACGAGAGCAAGTGAGGATTCTGATATGAGGATCGAAGCGCGGATCTTCGAACTGCTCACGGCGTTCTTCATCCTGGTGGGCATCGTCTACGGCTTCTTCACCGCGCAGTCGCGCACCGGCATCGAATGGGCCGGTACCACCGCGATCGTGCTGACCGCCGGTCTGTCGCTGATCATCGGCACCTACTTCCGGTTCGTCGCGCGCCGCATCGACCTGCGGCCCGAGGACTACGAGGAGGCCGAGATCGTCGACGGCGCCGGTGACCTGGGCTTCTTCTCGCCCGGTAGCTTCTGGCCCATCACCCTGGCGGCGGCCGGTTCGGTCACCGCGCTGGGCCTGGCGTTCTTCCAGTTCTGGCTGATCGGCCTCGGCGTGGTGCTCGTGCTCGCCGCGGCAGCCGGCCTTGTCTTCGAGTACTACCTGGGTGCAGAAAAGCACTGAGTTCTTGGAGCGCTGGCGCGCTCGAGTCGCGGCCCCTTGGGCCTCGCTCCCGAGAGGCGATACTTCGGCTTCGCCGGTACGTCTCGCCTCTCGGGAGCGAGGCGGCCGCGACGCTCGCTGCGCTCGCGAGGCCTCCTCGGGGTCGGCTCCCACGGGGAGATTTGAGGATGTAAGGCGAAAGGCTCCACCGGATTCCGGTGGAGCCTTTCGCGTTGTCGCCTTCTAAACGCTGTAGCGCAGGGCTTGTTCCGAGCGGCAGATGTCGTCGATGCGGGTGACGATCTCGCGCAGTTGCTCGGAGGGCAGGGCGGAGGGGCGCAGGCGGCAGGTGAAGGTGATCAGGCCGTAGTCGGCGGGGGACAGGCCGCGGGCGGCGGCTTCGGCGCGCAGGTAGGCCGAGCGGACGCCGTAGGTCATCGCGGAGATGACGGTGAAGCAGCCGGTGCGCTCGCGGTGGCCGGCGAACAGGTCGTGCAGGCCGTAGAAGACCGAGCCGTAGTTGGCCAGCGGGGCGAACACGCCGACGCGGTAGGCGGGGCCGCGCTCGGAGGAGTTGATGACCGTGTCGGCGAGGTATTCGGCGTCGCGCATGGTGAGCACCTTCGGCGCGAACATCAGCGCGCCCGCGGCCGCGTTGCGCACCGGCATGCCCGCGCGCCCGCCGGCGGCCGAGGCGATGGCGCCCAGCGACTTGCGGGTGCGGGTACCGACCTCGCGCCGGGCCCGCAGGCCGCGGGTGGGGGCGGTGGGGTAGAGGCTCGACCACTGGCCGAAACGGACCGCGCCGAGGTTCACCTGGCCCGCGCCGACCGGCCGGGCCACCTTGATCGCGGCGGTGTCGACCCAGCGGCCCACCTGCAGCGCCGCGCTGCCGGGATTGGTGATCTCGGTGGTGGCGTGCTCGACGAAGGAGTCGAAGTCCAGGAAGCGGTCGGCGTCGGTGGTCAGCCAGGTGTGGTCCTTGTCGACCTCGACCACGTCCAGGGTGAGCGCGGTGATGATGCCCGCGCGCCCGCCCGCGCCGAGGATGCGCTGGAACCGCTCGGTGTGATGACCGCGCCCACAGGTGCCGATCCGGCCGTCGGGGTCGACGTACTCGAGGTCGACGATCTGGTCGATGAACATGCCGTAGCGGTGCGAGGCGGTGCTGACACCGCCGACCGAGGCGAAACCGCCCGCGGTGATGTCGCGGTGATCGCCCACCACCGGCAGGCCGAGGCCGTGCGCGCCGAGCCTGCGGTCGATCTCGGAGAGCTTCGCGCCCGCTTGGACCCGCACGGTGCGCCTGCCGAGGTTGATGTCGAGCACCGAGTTCATCTTGCGCAGCGAGAGCACCCCGCGCTGGTCGGCCAGCCCGTAGGACTCTTCGGTCTGTTCGCCGCCACGCACCGTCAACCGTTCCGAACGATCACGCGAATCGCGTACAGTGCGAACGACATCCGCGGTGTCGGTGGGGAGATACTCTTCGGAGATGACGGTGTGCGGCGTGCCCATGACCGCATAGCTAACCACAGCCGGGCGATTCTCGCCCAGGGTACTTCGCAGCTATTTCGCCGCGGGCGTGAGTTCCTTGCTGAACAGGACTTTTCCGGTCGAGTCACACAGATTCACCGTGAGCGCGCGGGAGCGGCCGTCGATGCGGACCTCGCCGAAATGCTGGTACCCGGGATCGAGCGGGGAGGTGTTGGGCGTGGGCGGCGCGTGCACGAAGACGGCTTCGGGCCCGAAGGTGGGATCGAGCTCGTTGGGGCCGAAGGCGCCGGCGTTGAGCGGACCCGAGACGAACTCCCAGAACTCGTCGAAATCGGTGAAGGCCGCCCGCGCCGGGGAGTAGTGGTGCGCGGCGGTGTAGTGCACGTCGGCCGTGAGCCAGACGACACCGGTGACCTTGTTCGCCTTGATCGCCGAGAGCACCTGCGCCACTTCGGTTTCCCGCCCCGAGGGCGCACCCGGTGTGCCGTTGGCGGGGCCCTCCCAGGCGGTTTCGCCGTCGGGGACGGCCAAACCCAGCGGCAGATCGGCGGCGACGATCTTCCAGGTGGCCGTCGAATCGCGCAGGCCCTCGATGAGCCAGCGGGTCTGGGCGGGGCCGAAGATCTGGCCCGCGGGGCCGGTGTTGGGTCCGTTGAGGTCCTTGTAGGCGCGCATGTCCAGGACGAACACGTCCAGCAGCGGGCCGTAGGAGATCTTGCGGTAGAGGCGCCCGTCGACGGCCTCGGCGGGCGCGAGCGGCATCCACTCGTGGAAGGCCTGCCAGGAGCGGGCGGCGAGGATGTCCATATTGCGCTCGGTGTAGTTCTTGCTCGCGGAGACCGTACCGCCCGGTGACCAGTTGTTGGTGGTCTCGTGGTCGTCCCACTGCACCACCTGGGCGACGGCGGCGTTGAAGCGGCGGTAGTTGTCGTCGGTGAGGTTGTAGGCGTAGTTGCCGCGGAACTGGTCGAGGGTCTCGGCGGGGGCGTTCTTCGCCTCGGCGGTGACATTGCGCCAGACGCGGCCGTCGGGCAGCGTCACGGATTCGGCCAGGGCGTTGTCGGCGTAGATGCCGTCGCCGGAGTGCAGGAACAGGTGCGGGTCGCGCTCGGCCATGGTGGCGAAGACCTTCATGCCGCCGAGGTCGGGGTTGATACCGAAGCCCTGGCCCGCCACGTCACCGGACCACAGCAGGGTGATGTCGGAGGCGGTCGTCGGGGCGGTGCGGAAGACACCGGTGAGGGGTTCGGAGGCGGCGCCGTTCTCGCCCTCGAGGCGGACGCGGTAGTGCACGAGCTGACCGGACGGCAGGCCGTCGAGCCGGAACCGGCCGGTGCCGTCGGAGCCGGGGGTGAGCACCGGGCCGGTGAACCGGCGGACCTCGGCGAAGGATTCGGTGGCCGAGGTCTCCACGATCATCGTCGCGGGGCGGTCGGATCGCGCCCAGATCAGGGCGCCGTCGCTGCGCGGGTCGCCGGTGGCGATGCCGTGGGTGAGGGTGGGACGCTCGCGCACGAGCGCCGGGCCGCCGTCACGACCACAGGCCGCGAGGGCGGGCGCGGTCACCAGACCGAGGGCGGCGGCGCGCAGCACGGTGCGCCGGGACACGGGGAAAACCGAACCTGACATGCCTGACACCGTGCAGCGCGGGAGACAACATCGGGTCGTCGCCGTGGCAACACCGGGTGAACGCTGTGGGACAGCTCAGAGTCCCACGGCCGCCGCGGTCTCGGGATACCAGCGGGTGCACTCCGCGCGCAGCGGCACCGCGGTCTGCAACTGGCACAGCACCGCGACCCCGCCGAGGAACGAACGCAGGATCGGTGTGTGGTCCGGTGGCATGGTCAGCTGGCGCAGCACGTTCGACAGCCGCAGATCGGTGGCCAGGCGGACCTGTTTGCGCAGCCAGTCGGCGGAGAGCGGGTAGGTGGGGGCCAGCAGGGCATCGCGGACCGGTTGCAGGCGGGCGGCCACGGTCTCGATGTCGAGTTCGCGGCCGGGGGCGACGAAACCGTGTCGGCGGATGGCGGCCTCGAGATCGGCGGGGGAGTCGGCGATGACGGCGGCGCCCACGTCACCGGCGACGTCGAGGAAGGCGGCGGGCCACGGCATGCACGCGCCGAAGTCGACCACGCCGAGCCTGCCGTCGGGCATGCGCAGGAAATTGCCCGGATGCGGATCGCCGTAGACGTGGGCGGCGCGGGCGGGGGCGGAGAACAGGAAACGCAGGATCAGCACGCCGAGGCGGTCGAGTTCGGCGGCCTCCCCGCGCAGGATCAGCCGCGACAGCGGCACACCGTCGAGCCACTCGGTGACCAGCACGTCGCCGCGCTGGGCGATCACCCGGCTCAGCACCACGTCCGGGTCGTCGGCGAAGGCGGCGGCGAACGCGCGCTGGTTGGCGGCCTCGCGGGCGTAGTCGAGTTCGGCGCGGATCTCCTCGCACAGCGCCTCGATCACCGGGCGGGTGTCGGCGCCGGGCAGCAGCGCGGTGAACAGCGGGGTTGCCCGGCGCAGGGCCTGCAGGTCGGCCAGCACCGCGCGGCGCGCGCCCGGGTACATCACCTTCACCGCGACCGGGGTGCCGTCGTGCCAGCGCGCCCGGTGCACCTGGCCCACCGAGGCCGCCGCCGAGGCGCGGTCCTCGAATTCCAGGAACAGCGACCGCCAGTCGGGACCGAGGTGGGTGGCCAGTTCGGTGTGCACGGCGCCGGGCAGCATGGCCGGGGCCGAATCGTGCAGGCGGGCCAGGGCCAGGCGGTACGGTTCGGCCAGATCGGGGCCGAGCCCGAGTTCGAGCAGCCCGAGCAGCTGACCGAGTTTGGCCACGCAGCCTTTGAGCTCGCCGAGCACCTGGAACAGGTGCTCGGCGGTGCGGGTTCGGATGTCGCGGTCGACGTCGGCGGGCGGCCTGCCTGCCACCTTCTTGCCGAACCCCGCGATCCGGCGGCCCGCGTAGGCGACCGGGACCGCCGCCAGCCGGGCGCTGCGCGCGACCTGGCCGGTGGGTGGATTGCCGGTGCGTCGCGGGGGTGCCGGCCGGACGAACGGCATCACCCGGCCCTCGGGATCGCGGCCGATCATCTCCACCTCACTGTCGCGCCGACGCCGGCCACCGGTGTGGTGGCTGCCCACCCGTCGGCGTCGTGCCCAGAGCAGGCTACCAACCGGGTGGGCGGCCTGTCGTGGCCCGGCGGCGCGGAATCAGCCCAGGGCGCCGATTCCGTGCAGCGTGCGGTGGATCTCGGCGGTCCAGTCCTGCTGACCCGCCCGCGCGTGCTCCACCAGGAACATGCCGATGCCGTCGCGGTCCTCCCGGAACCAGCCGCCCTCGATATCGGCCTCCAGCACCACGTGCACCCCGTGCTCGGCGGCCACGAAGGTGACCTCGAGCTGGTTCACCCGGGGGAAGTGCGGGGAGCGGCCGAACTCGATCTCCTGGTAGAACGGCAGCCGCTGCGGCAGGCCACGGATGCCGCCCGCTTCCACGTCGGTGCGCAGCAGCGGAAAACCCATGCGCCGCACAGCGTCCAGGACGACGTGCTGGGCGGGCAGGGCGCCGATCCCGATCGGATCGGTATCGGTGCTGTCGACGGCACCGTGGATGTCGACCGCGGTCCGCAGCGCCACCGCGGCACCGGGCAGATGCCTGCCGTCGAAGAAGGTGATCGGGGTTTCCAGCGGAACCGGTGCGGCGAAACGGAATTCGGTGACCTGCCCGGCCCCCAGGGTGAACGCGCCCGCGACGGGGGTGCGGCCGAACCCGTGGTCGGTGACGTGTTCCTCACCGTCGCCGTACTCACGTTCCACCCGGGTGCTGAACTCGACCGACACCTGCGCGATGGACTGGTCGAGCCGGCCGCCGCGCAGCCGGATCACCCCTTCGACCCGACCCCCGGGTTGCACACCGGGAGTGAACAATTCGGTATCGACCTCGGCACCACCGACACCGGCCGCGGCCAGCAATTGCTTGAACATGTCCGGCAGTCTGGCCGATGACGCTTAAGGTTCGCTTGTCAGCCCGCGGCGGTATCGGGGATGCGGGTGGCGTCGAGCTGACGATCGGTCGGGGCGACGCCCTTCTTGAGGCTGTGCGCGTATACGTCGACGTACTCCTGGCCGGTCAGGCGCATCAGCTCGTACATCACCTCGTCGGTGACGGCGCGCTCGACGAAGCGGTTGCCGCTCATCCCCTCGTAGCGCGAGAAATCCAGCGGCGCACCGAACTTCAGGGTGACGCGCTTGCGGCGCCACTTGAACGGTCCGGGCGGGCTCACCTCGTCGGTGCCGATGACGGCCACCGGGATGACCGGGACACCGGTCTCCAGGGCCAGGCGCGCCATGCCGGTCTTGCCCTTGTAGAGGCGGCCGTCGGGGGAGCGGGTGCCCTCCGGGTACAGGCCGACCAGGCGGCCTTCGTCGAGCAGCTTGCGGGCCGCGTTGAGCGCGTCCTCGGCGGCCGAGGCGCCGCTGCGGTCGATCGGGAACTGGCCGGTGCCGCTGAAGAAGAACTTCTGCAGGCGGCCCTTCACACCGGGGGTGTTGAAGTACTCCGCCTTGGCGAGGTAGTTGATCCGGCGCGGGCTCAGCAGCGGCGCGAACAGCCAGTCGGCGAAGGAGAGGTGGTTGCCCGCCATGATCGCCGGACCGTCGGCCGGAATGTTCTCGACGCCCTCCACCACGGGCCGGTTGTAGAGGTGCATGAACGGTCCCGGGAAGATGAATTTGAGCAGCCAGTAGAACATGGCGTCCTTTCCTCGGGGACCGGATATGGGTGTGCAGCCTCGTCGGGAATCGACTTTACCGCTGGTCGAAGGTCACAACCAACCCAGGACGGTAGCCGTCACACATGGATGTGACCCTCATCTCCCGCCGGTTCCCGCCACCGGCGCGCCGAGGGTGGCCCTGGCCAATTCGGCGGCGCCGATCATGCCCGCGGCCTCGCCGAGCTGGGTGGTGCGCAGCCGGGCCAGCGGCCGGTGCCCGGCGCCGGTGACCGAGCTCGCGTAGTGCTCGCGGGCCTCGTCGAGGAACAGCGGCGCCGAACTGCTCACGCCACCGGCGATGACCACCAGGTCCGGATCGAAGATGTCGCTGACGAAGGCGAGGCCCAGGCCGAGCCAGCGCGCGAAATCGGCCATCACCCGGGTCGCCAGCGGGTCGCCGTCCTGGGCGGCACCGGCCACCCGGCGGCCGGTGAGCGAGCCGGGGTCGCGCGCGACGTCGCGGGCCAGCACCGAACGCACCGGGTCGGTGGCCAGCAGTTCGATGGCGGTGTCGGCCAGGGCGGTTCCGCTGCAGTAGCGCTCCCAGCAGCCGCGTTTGCCGCACGGGCAGGCCCGGCCCTCGGGCACGACCTGCAGGTGACCCAGCTCGGGGGCGACACCGTGGCTGCCGCGGTAGAGCTGCCCGTCGATGAGCAGGGCAGCGCCGATGCCGGTGCCGATCGCGACGAGCACCACCGTGTGCCCGCCCGCCGCGGCGCCGAAGCGGTACTCGGCCCAGCCCGCGGCGTTCGCGTCGTGCTCGAGCAGCACCGGCAGGCCCAGGCGCGCGGTGAGCCGCTGGGCGACCGGCGCGTCCTGCCAGGGCAGGTGCGGGGCGAAGCGGACCGTGGAGCGGTCCTCGGAGATGAACCCGGCCACGGCCAGCCCGACCGCGGCGACCGGATGCCTGCGGGCCAGCTCGCGCACCGCGCGGTCGATGGCGTCCTCGAGGGCGCGCGCGGCGTGCGGGGTGGGCGCCTGCACGGTGTCGAGCACCTCGCCCTCGGCGTCGACCACCGAGGCGCGGATGTTGGTGCCGCCCACGTCGATTCCGACGGTGAGCAGGTGTTGGGGGTCGATCCGCCCGGTCATCCCCGGATCGTCACCGGGATGTCGACGTATCGCGCGCGGGAGTCGCGGGTGGGCTTGCGGCGGTCGCCGGTGCCGCGCGGGGTCCCGGGGTCGGCGGTCGGCGCGGCGGCCGGGATCGGGCCGGAGTCGGGGGAGATCGGCGTGCGGGTCGGCGCGCCCTGCCCACGCGTTGCGGGGTACTCGTCGACGCGGCGTGGGCGCGGGGTCTGGGGGTCCTTGCGGGCGCCCCAGCGGGGCCGGGATCGCTCGGTCTGCGCGGCGCCGGCGCGGTCATCGTGCTCCGCCGAGGCGGCTGCCTCGGCGCGCGCGCTCGGTCCGGATGCGGTGGTGGCGTGTGCGCTCGGTCCGGACGCGGCGGTGGTGGCGTGTGCGCTCGGTCCGGATGCACTCGTGGCGTGTGCGCTCGGTCCGGATGCGGTGGTGGGGGCGGGCGAGCCCGGCCCGGCCGCGGTGGTGGCGTGTGCGCGCGGTGCCGTGGGGCGTGAGGCGGGGGCGGCGGGGTCGTTTCCGGCGGGAGGGCTGCCCGGATGCGGGTGGCCCGCGGCGTGCTCCATCCATTCCGGGGGGAGCAGCGGGTCGACGGGGACGCCGGCGAGGGCCTCGCGCAGGACGGTCACCATGGCGGTGCCGTGGTCGGCCAGGGCGGCGACGACGTCGTGGTGGTCGCCGCGGACCAGGGCCGCGGCCGCGCAGACCGGGCACCAGGCACAGCCACCCAGGTCGGCCTGGCCGTCGGCGGCGGTGCGGCGCAGCACCGGCTCGACCCGGGCCAGCAGGACCTCGGCGAGCAGCCGCAGCTCCTCGGTGAACTCCGCGAAACCGTCCGGGTGGTGGCCGCGGCGATCGGATTGCCTGTCACTGGTCATCTGCGGTCGCCTTCGTGTAGTTCGGATCGGCGGGCCACACCCGCGGATCGGGCCGGAAGCGGACCACCAGATGACCGTCGTCGAGCTCGGCGCCCGCCACCGTGCAGCGCTGCAGCACCGGTGCCAGGCGTACTCGGGTGCGCACCCCGTCGGCTCCCACGATCAGATCGTCCTCCACTCGGCCCAGCCGCAAGGTGCCGGGATCGACCACCGGCAGCCGCATCCGCATCGCGTACACGGAGTCGACCCCGGAGCCTGACTCCCATCGAACCATCGGTTCGCCCGAATCCGCGCTTCGAGCGTGCGGGCCGGGCAGCGTGTCGACCTCGTAGGAGAACGCCGAGAGCGCGTGGGTGCCTACGGGTTCGGTGCCCGCGTGCGGGGCGATCAGGATGGGCACGTCGGTGAGCTGCTCGTGCAGCCGCGCCACCACCTCGAGCTGTTCGGCGCGGCGATTGAGATACCAGTGCACCGCCGGATGGGCGTGTTCGCCGGGTGGGGGCACCGCGGGCAGCACCTTGTTGACCACCACCGCGTCCAGGCGCAGGCCCAGCAGCGCGGCCGCCGAGCGCACCCGGCGCGACTCGGCGACGGCGACCTGCTCGGGGCCGGTGACCAGCCGGGCGGTGGTGCGTTTGCGGTCGGCGAGCAGATCGCGGACCTGGGTGACCGCCTTGACGATCCGTTCCACCGTCGCCGCCAGCACCGCCTTGCGCAGGTCGGGGCCGATGGCGCTCATGGTGCGCGCGTGCCTGGGCCAGATCCGTTCCAGATAGTTGAGCAGGGTGTCGGGGGCGGTGACGATGCGCAGCATGTCGGCCGAGGGCGGACAGTCCACGACGACGACGTCCCAGTCGTCCTCCTCGGTGAACTGGGCGATCTCGACCAGCATGAGCAGTTCCTGCACGCCCGGCAGCCCGGTGAGCTCGGCCGGGTCCAGCGCGGCCAGGTCGATGCCGTGATCGTGCTGTCCGCCCTGCTCGAGCATTCGCACCACCTCGCGGAAGCGGTCCTCGAGCAGTGCGAGGGAATCGATCTCGATGACCTCGAGGCCCGGCGCCACCCTGGCCACGCCCGCCACCGTGCCCGGGTCGTGCGGGAACCGGAAACCGAGCGCGTCACCGAGCGAATGGGCCTGGTCCAGCGAGGCGATCAGCACCCGCTGCCCGGCGCGCGCGTAACTCATCCCGCTCGCGCAGGCCAGGGTCGTCTTGCCGACGCCGCCCTTGCCGACGAACAGTTCGACGCGGGTACCGCCCGGGGCGCTCAGCCCTCGACTCGCTTCTTCAGTTCCTTCAGGGCCGTGTCGGTGATGACCTTCTCGGCTTTGCGTTTGAACATGCCGATCATCGGGATGTTCAGGTCGACGGTGAGTTCGTAGACGACCTCGGTGCCGCCGTCGGGCCGCTCGCGCAGTTCGTAGCTGCCGTCCTGGGCCTTCTGCAGGTCACCCTCGAGCAGCCGCCAGCTCACCGCGCGGCCGTCCGGGCGCCAGGTGTAGCTGAGCACGTAGGTGTCCTTGACGACGCCCGCGTCCAGCACGAACCGGGCGGTCACCGCCCGGCCCGCGGCATCCCGGTCGAGCACCTCCACCGACTGTGCGGCGGCCACCCACTCCGGGTAGGACTCCAGATCGGCGATGACGGCCATCACCTGCTGGGACGGTGCTTCGATGACGATCGAGCGCTGGGTCCGGTCGGCCATGACAGAACGCAGTTCCTTTCGTGCGATTCAGGACGCCGTGGCGTGCGCGGGCGCGACACCCGCTGGACGGCCTGCCTCGAGCCGGGCCTTCAGTTCGAACGACATGTCCTTGCCCGCGACCCGGCGGGCCCGGTTGGCGGCGGCCAGCGCCCGCGGGGCCAGCGGCTCGGCGGGCTCGGCGTGCAGGAAGTAGTGCAGGATCGCGCCCTCGGGGACGGCTTCCAGCCACACCTCCATGGTGCCGGTCAGCGGGCCGGCCACCGTCCAGCGGATGCCTTTGTCGCCCCGGTCCTCGCGCACGTCGAGGCGCAGGTCGGGCCACCAGCGGCGCCAGTTGTTCGCGGCGGCGAGCACGGCGGCGATGTCGGCGGGCGGCGCGGCGAGGAAGGTCTGATCTGCGACCTGGATACTGCTCACCTCGCTGAGCGTAGTGGACGCCACACCGGCGCAGGCCGGGGTGTCACCGCAGCAGCTCCCGCAGGCGGGCGCCCTGACGGTCCCAGTGCCAGTTGCGCTGCACCCAGTCGCGGCCCGCGGCACCCATCGCGGCGGCCCGGTCACGGTCGGTGAGCAGCTCGACCAGCGCGTCGGCGATCCGCTGCACCGAACGGCCCGGCACGACCGTTCCGGTCTCGCCTTCGCGCACGGTTTCCGGGGCGCCGCCGGAATCGCCCGCCACCACCGGGACGCCGGTCGCCGAGGCCTCCAGGAAGACGATGCCCAGACCCTCCACGTCCAGCCCGGCGCCGCGGGTGCGGCACGGCATGGCGAACACGTCGGCGATGGTGTGGTGGGCGGCCAGCTCGCCGGAGGGCACCCGGCCGGTGAACACGACGCTGTCGCCGACGCCGAGGGCCTCGGCCAGGCCCCGCAGCCGCTCCTCGTACGGGCCGCCGCCCGCGATCACCAGCACCGCGCCGTCGACGCGCTTGCGGATCTCGGTCATCGCCACGATCAGCATGTCCTGGCCCTTGCGCGGGACCAGCCGCGACAGGCACAGCACGGTCGGGCGCTCGCCCAGGCCGTAGCGGGCGCGCAGCTCGGCGCGCGCGGCCGGGTCGGGGCGGAACTCGGCGGGATCGACGCCGGGCGGCAGGTATTCGAGGGCGGCGCGCGGGCCGAACGCCGAGGCGAAGCGGCCGCGGGTGTACTTGCTGACGTAGGTCACCACGTCGGTGTTCTCGCCGATCGAGCGCAGGACCTGACGCGCGCCCGGCAGCATCGACCAGCCGACCTCGTGCCCGTGGGTGCTGGCCAGGATGCGCTCGGCGCCCGCGCGGCGCAGCATCGGCGACATCACCGCCAGCGGGGCGGCGGCGCCGAACCAGACGGTGTCGCACTCGTGCTCGCGCAGCAGCGCGCTCGCCCGCCGCACGACCGCCGGGGTGGGCAGCATGAGCGTCGTCGGGTGGCGCACCACCCGGAACTTCTGGGCGGCGTCGAACTTCTCGTGGCTGTCGCCGCGCCAGCGCGGGGCGTAGACCACCAGGTCCTCGGGGGGCAGCTGGTTCGTCAGCGCCTGCAGATACGACTGGATTCCGCCCGGCCTAGGCGGGAAATCGTTGGTAACCAGCAGCGTTCGGGCCATAAGTGAACAACCTAGTGGGTGAGTGTCACGGTGTGACTCGCGCAGGGGTCAGACGGCGCGGGCGCGTAACCACGCGCGCCAGCCGTCGAGCAGCTCGGCGCGCGAGATGCCGAGCACGGCGGTGAAGGCGGCGTCCTGCGCGGCGGCGGATTGCGGGCCACCGGCCAGGCGCTGGTACAGGGTGGTGAGGCGGTCGGCACCGAAGCGGTCGGCGAGGAAGGCGCAGGTGCTCCAGGCGGCTTCGTAGGCGTAGGCGGCGTCGGTGCCGGTGAACGCGGCGTCGGCGAGCAGGTCGGTGGGCAGGGTGTTCGCGCGCAGCCGGGTGGTCAGGGTGGGCGCGATCTGGGAGAAGGTCGCGCCTCGGTCGCGCTGGGCGACGTACTCGGCGTAGCCCTCCAGCAGCCACTGCGGGGCCCCGTCGCCGGTGGCGGCCCTGGTCGCGACGTGGGTGAGTTCGTGGCGCAGCAGTGTCGCCAGGCCCTCGTCGCCGACGCGGCGGCGCGCGTCCGGGTTGAACACGATGCGCTGATCGGTGGGCCTGCTGCCCGGCGGGTAGGAGCCGGTCAGCGAGACCGCGGCCACGTCGGCGGCCGCGGGGGTGCCCGCCGATCGGGTCAGCGCGGTGAACTCGGCCGGGGTGCCCGCCACCACGATGACCGGCGCGCGGTTCCAGTCGGTGCCCCACACGCTGCTCACGGCGTCGATCGCCGGGGCGAGGTCCTGTTCGAGGGTGGCCAGGTCGGCGCGGTGCCCGTCGTGGGCGACCAGCAGCGCGTCGGGGGAGCCCTCGACGGCGACGCGGCGCACCAGGATCGGGCCGAAGGGCTGCAGATCGCGGCGGACCGGGGTCAGCCGGGGGTCGTCGATGCCCTCGGTGGTGTCGAGAACCTCGGCCTCGTCGGTGGCCAGCTGTAGCGGACCGGCGTTGCGGGGCACCAGCACCAGGGCCACGCAGGCACCGGTCAGCAGGGTGATCGAGGCGAGGGTCAGGCAGAACTCGAGGCGGCCGTTGGCCGAGAACCAGGAGCGCAGGCCGGACGGGCGGCGGGACGGTTCGGTCACCGGCGGCTCAGTATCGCCGGGCCGAGTGGTACGGGGTGGTGTCGATCGGGGCCACGGCGACCGGCACACCGAAGGTGGAGGCGTGCACCATCATTCCGTTGCCCGCGTAGATCCCGACGTGGGAGATGTCGGAATAGAACAGCACCACGTCGCCGGGCTGCAGGTCGTCGCGGTCCACCGGGGTGCCGAAGTTCGCCTGCTGGGAACTGGTGCGCGGCACGTCCTTGCCGACCTGCTTGAAGGCCCACTGCACCAGGCCGGAGCAGTCGAACTGGTCGGGTCCGGTGGCGCCCCAGACATAGGGATCGCCGATGCGGGTGAGCGCGGCGGCCAGCGCGCTGGTGCCGCTGCCGGGGACCAGGCCCGCCAGCAGCGAGTCGCGATCGAAACCGGGCGGGAACGGCGAACCGGCCAGGGTGGACTTGTCGCGGGTGGACAGCGCGCCCCACGCCTGCACGACCTCGGTGGTGGCGGTGCTCAGGTCGTGGAGTTTGCGGTCGACATCGGTGCGCACGGCCTCGGCGGCCTGGGTGGCGGTGTGGGCGGCGTCGGCGGCGGTGCGGGCGACGGTCTCCGCGCCGGTCGCGGCGTCGGCGGCCTTCTTGAATTCGCGCACCTGGTCGGCGGTCTGCTGGGCGATCACGTCCAGCGTCGACATCTTGTCCAGCAGCTGCTGGGGTGAATTGCTCGACAGCACCGCGAACATGCGGTCGGTGCGCGCGCCGGTGTAGGTGGCGATCGCGGTGCGATCGATCATCGGCTGGAACTTGCGCACCTCGGCCCTGGCGGCGTCGGCGACGGCGGTGGCCGCGGCGAGCTGGGAGTCGGCGGCCTGCTGGACGGCGAGCTTGGCGTCCAGATCGGTCTGGGCGTTGAGCGCGGCCTGGTTGAGCTGCTCGGCCTGACGCGACAACTCCACCATGCGGGCGATCGCGTCGGTGGCGGTGGCGGGCAGCGCCACCGGGTCGGCCAGCGAGGGGCCCGCGGTGTAGGCGGCGCACACCACGATCGCGCCGGAAAGTACTGCGGCGAAACCACGCGCCAGGCGTGAATCGCGGTGGTGTGCCGTCACAGTGCCCCGTGCCCCGTTCTGTCGATGTGTCTCGCTGCCGCGTTTTACCCGAGCTCGATCGCCGCGTCTGCCACGAAGGTCTCGATCAGGTTACGGAACCGCGTATACCCGTGTCCAGTAGGGCCACGGAGGGGTCACGGTGCGCCCTTCCCCGCGAACAGCGCACCGTGTCCGGTCGATCAGAAGCGGCGCGCGCCCGCGAACGGCATCGACGAGATCGGCGCGAGCTGCACCGGGGTGCCCGAGGTGGAGGCGTGCACGACATTGCCGTCACCCGCGTACAGGCCCGAGTGGCCGCCGCCGTAGAACGAGACCAGGTCGCCGGGCTGCAGGTCGTCGAAGGAGACCGGGATGCCCGCGCCGAGCTGCGCGTCGCTGGTGCGCGGCACGTCGACACCGGCCTGCGCGTAGGACCACTGGACCAGACCCGAGCAGTCGAAGGCGTTCGGGCCCGCGGCGCCGTAGACGTAGGGGGAGCCGATCTTGCTCATCGCCGCGTCGAGGGCGATGTCGGCGGCGGTGGCGCGCGGCGCGGTGAAGGTCTGCGGCGCGGCCGGGATCTCGATGCCGGGGACACCCTGCGGCAGCGGGATCTCGTTGGGCACCTCGAAGGTGCCGATGCCGGGCACGGTCACGGGCGTCGCCGACGCGGGAGCGGCCGGCAGGAGGAACGCGCCGATGGTGGCAGCGCCGACGGCTCCGGCGGCAACGGCTCGCTGCGCCTGACGCTTGACGGTGTTGGTCGCCATGATGCGGGTACTTCCAATCTGCCCCACGACGCCGGGTCCGTATGACTCGGCGGGCTTCATCGCGCTGCGGTCGTTTCCGATGCGGCGGACTCCGTGAGGTCTCGAAAAGGTTACGAAGACGTCACGGTGGTTTGTAAAGTCGGACAACCGTCCGCATCGGGTTTCCGCCGATATGGCCGCCGAATGCCTGCGAGCTGCGTCACACCGATCACGAAAAGATAACGCCGGAGGATTTCTCGCGAGTTTCCCGGCCGCAACCCGGCGCGTCGGCGGCGCTCGTAGGCGGGCGATCGCGGGGTGGTGCGGGTGGAAGTACCAGGTCGCCGGTGATCGATGACGGGCATGACACCTGATTGGCGGTGTGTCAACAGGCTGGGTGCGCCGCGCCGTGCAGCATGCCCGGAGTGGTAACCCCGCTTACCCGATCGATTCGGCTCCGGTGATGTGATCATCGGCAAACTGTGAGCCCGGTCGCATTCGATGATGTGCGCGGTCATTTTGTTCGCATCGGAACGAAACCCTCACCGCGAAATGCCGCCGCCCCGCCTTTCGTCGCCCGCATACTGCCTGGTCGCCGGAGGCGGGGTGGGCGTATCAGCGCTGGCGGCGAAAACGTTGCGGCGGTTAGGGTACGACCGGAAGATCGCAGTTCGAAGGGGGAAAACGGTGGCCGAGGACCAGGTACTCGCCGACATGCTCACCATGCTCGACCGCAGCCCGGGGGTGCTCGCGCTGCGCGTGTGCGTCATCGAGCTGCTCATCGAGCGGCAGCGCTACGCGGACGGCTTGGCGCACTGCGGGATCGCGCTGGCCGCCGAGCCCGGGAACACGCAGGTCCTGGCCCTGATGACCCGCTGCACCGCGGCCCTGTCGGGCACGCCCGCGACGCCGGTGGTGTCGGTGCCGCCCACCCCGCAGGCGCCGGCGAGCGGATTCGACTGGGCCGCCGCCGAGGACCAGGTCGGCGACATCATCGCCCCCGCCTTCGTCGACGGCACCCCCACCGAGTTCGTCACCGACGAGGACGCGGCCACCGTCGAACGCCCCACCCTGCGCCTGGCCGACGTGGGCGGCATGGACGAGGTGAAGCGTCAGCTCGACCTCACCCTGTTCGGCCCGCTGCGCAATCCCGAACTGGCCGCCGCCTTCGGCACCTCGGCCCGCGGCGGCCTGCTGCTCTACGGCCCGCCCGGCTGCGGCAAGACCTTCCTCGCCTCGGCGGTGGCGGGTGAACTGGGCGCCAACTTCTACCCGATCGAGATCACCGACATCCTCGACATCTATACCGGCGCCAGTGAACGCAATGTGCACAGCATCTTCGAGATGGCCCGCCGCAACGCCCCGTGCGTGCTGTTCCTCGACGAGATCGACGCCCTCGGCCACAAGCGCAGCCAGATGCAGGCGTCCTCGACGATGCGCACCGTGGTCAATCAGCTGCTCACCGAACTGGATTCGGCCACCCGCGACAACGAGGGCATCTTCGTCCTTGGCGCCACCAACCACCCGTGGGACGTCGACGTGGCCCTGCGCAGGCCCGGCCGGTTCGACCGGATGATCTTCGTCGGCCTGCCCGACACCGCCGCGCGCCAGGCGATCCTGCACTACCACCTGCGCGACCGCCCGGTGGCGGGCATCGACCTGTCGGCACTGGCCGCCCGCACCGACGGCCTGTCCGGCGCGGACCTCGCCCACGTGTGCACCGCCGCCACCCAGCTGGCCATGGCCGACTCCGTGCGGACCGGTCAGGTGCGCCCGATCGGCATGACCGACCTGGCCACGACCCTGGCCCAGGTGCGCCCTAGCACCGGCGCCTGGTTCGAATCCGCCCGGAATGTGGTGGAGTTCGCCAACGGGGACGGCAGCTATGACGACCTCGCCCGGTATCTGCAGAGCCGGAAGCGGCGCTGAACCCCGCCGGTGCGGCGCCGGGGGAGGACCAGCTCGCCCGCGCCGCGGTCCTGATCGATCTGGGTCGCTACGATGCCGCCGCGGACGCGCTGGCTCCGCTGCTGGCCACCGACCCCGACAACAGCGACGCCCACGCGTACCTGGCCTACGCGCGGGTGCGCGCCGGGGAGGACACGGCGGCGGCCGGGTCGGCGCGCACGGCACTGCGCCTGCGGCCGGACAATGTGTTCGCCTGGAAACTGCTCGTGCTGGCGGAACTGGAACTGTGGCGCGCGGACGAGCCCGCCCGCACCGCCCACCTCGACGCGGCCCGCGACGCCGCCGAACGCTGTGTCGAACTGGAACCGTGGTCGCCGGAATGTCATCGCCTGCACGCCCTGGTGCTGGCGCCGCGCGACGACGTCGCCGCGCTCGCCGCGATCGACACCGCGCTCGAACTCGACCCCGACGACCCCGGGCTGCTGCATGTGGTCCGGGGCCGGGTGCTGTGGCAGGAGGCGGGGGCGCTGTCGCCGTGGGGTCTGGCGGCCCGCGACTCGTTCGTCGAAGCCCTGCGCCTGGACCCGGCGCATGTCGAGGCGCTGTACCTGCTCGCCTGCCACGACATGGCGAGCGAGCGCTGGGAATCCGCCGAACAGCGCGTACGTCGCGCCGCGGAACTGCAACCGGCACTGGGGCCGGTGGCGCGCGACCTGCTCGGGCGGATCCCGCCGCC